>DASXPC010000023.1:0-8048 GCA_036493815.1 Fimbriiglobus sp.
ATCGTTGAGTTCGTAGGGTGGGTCGAGCGAGTCTGCGAGCGAAGACCCACCACACCGGCAACCGCCTCCGGGACCGCCCGGTGCGTCGGCGGCCGGGCTACCAATGGCCACGACCGCCGACGGGCCGAAACACTATTTCCCTTCCCCGCGCTGCTTCAGTCCCGGCTTGTAATAGTCCGGGAATGCCGGGCGGGCGGGGCGGGTGATCGGGTGCTTCTTCAGATCGTCCAGCACGACCTCGATCGCCTTGTCGAGCTGCGGGTCCTTTCCGGCCCGGACGGCCTTCGGGTCGAACTCGACTTCGACGTCCGGGGCGACGCCGCGGTTTTCGACGTCCCATTGGCCGTCGGGGAACCAGATGCCCCAGCGGGGTGCGGTGACCGTGCCGCCGTCGACGAGCGGCGGGTAGCCGCTGATGCCGACGAGTCCGCCCCAGGTCCGTTTGCCGATGAGCGGCCCGAGTTTGGACTGGCGGAAGGTGTATGGCAGGTAGTCCCCGCCGGACCCGGCCATTTCGTTAATGAGCATCACCTTCGGCCCCGGGATGGCCGAGGTCGGGAACGCCTGGTCGGCACCTTCCCGGGTGGTGGCATAGTTGCGGATCGGCTGCCGCAGATAGTCGATCACGTGGTCGGCCAGCAACCCGCCGCCGTTGAACCGCTCGTCCACGATCGCCGCGTCCCGCCCCGCCTGGGCAAAGAAATAGCGGTTGAAACTGGCATACCCCGCCACGCTCGTGTTCGGCAAATAAATGTACGCCACCTTCCCGCCGGTCGCCTTGTCCACCGCCTTGCGGTTGTCGTCCACCCAGGCGAGGTTTCGCAGCGCCCGCTCACTGCCGGTCGGCACCACGGTCACCGTCCGGCTCCCCTTGCCGTCCGCCGTCGGCCCGACCGTCAGCACCGTTTGCTTCCCAGCCGTCTCTTCAAACAGGCGATACACTTCATCCGTGCCGAGCAGGTCCTTGCCGTTCACCTTGAGGAGGTATTCGCCCGCCTTCACCCCCGCTCCGGGCTGCGTCAGCGGCGCGCGAAGGCCGGGGTTCCAGTTCTCGCCATGGTAGACCCTGGCGAAGCGGTAACGGCCGTTCTCGACGGTATAATCGGCCCCGAGCAGGCCGCACTTCCGCCCCTCCACCCGCGGCACGTCCCCACCGACCAGATACACGTGCTGCAGACTCAGCCCGGACAGCAATTCGTCGAGCAGATAGTTCAGGTCGTGCCGGCTGCCCAGCCCGGCCAGGAAGGGTTCGTGCTCCGCCCACGCGCCGGACAAGTCGTATCCGTGGTAGTGCGGGTCGTAAAGGAAGTCGCGTTCGATGCGGAATACCTCGCGGTAAATCTGCCGCCACTCGGCCGGCGGATCGACCCGCACTTCCAGCCCGGCCGTCTTCAACTCGCCTTCCCCCGGCTTCGCCGGGCGACCCGCCGAGACCAGGAACCAGTCGCCGCCTTTATGGAACAGGAGCTTTTCCCCATCGTCCGAGACCGCCACGAACGTCGCCCCTTCGGTCAGCGTCTCCGCCTTCCGCTTTTTCAGGTCGAACCGCGACACCGTCGTCGGGAATCCGCCGGGGGGCGTGGTGTCGTCCGGCGGATAGAGCGGGCCTTCGATCAGAAAGAATTCTCCCGACTTGCCGGCGAGCAGCCCGGCATAATTCCGCGGCGTCACCGGCAGGGCCAGCGTCCGCTGGTCGAGGCCGTCCACGTCCACCTTCACCGCCGCCGGGGCCTTGTCGCCCGACTTCTTCTCCTTCTCCTTCGGCTTGTCCTTGTCCCCGTCCTTCTTCGCCGGCTCGTCGCCGCTCTCCGGAGCCAGCGGCGACGGGTCGGCCTGGCTCAACACCGTCACGTACACCGCCCGCGTGACCGGCCGATTCAGAATCGACATGCCGGACCCGACGGACGGGCCGACGTCGGTGCTCGCCGTGAAGTAGAGGTATTTGCCCCCCTTGTCGAACGCGGGGTAGCGGGCGTCGCTCATGCCGTCGGTGACCTGATGCACCTTGGCCGCGTCGAGGGAATAGAGGAACACGGCGTAGAGGAAGTTTTTCAGCGAGCGGGAATAGGTCAGCCATTGGCTGTCGGGCGACCAGGACGCCGCGGCCGGCGGGTCGTCGTCGTAAGGGAACGTATCCACCTTCGTCGATTTGCCGCTGTCGAGATCGAGGTACCAGAGGTTCAACCGCTTGTCGGAAAAGGCGATCTTCTTGCCGTCGGGCGACCAGCTCGGGTTGTAGAAGAACGACGGGGCGTCGCCGACCTTGAACTTCTTGACCTCGCCGCTGCCGTCCTGCGATTTCAGCCGCAATTCGTACTCGCCCGCCTCGTCGGAGAAGTACGCGACCCATTTGCCGTCGGGCGACCACGCGGGGTCGCGTTCGGCGGCGCCCGGCGTCTCGGTCAGGTTGCGCACGTCCCCCTTCCCGGCCGGCACCGTCAGAATCTCCCCCCGCGCCTCGAACACCGCCCGCACGCCGGTGGGGGACAAGCCGGCCTTCTGCACGCTCCGGGCGACCTTTTCCATCCGCGGCCGCACGCCCGGCAGGTCCGCCGCCACCCGCACCGGAATCGGCCGGGACTGCCCGGCCTTCGGGTCGAACAAGTTCAGCGTGCCGAACCGGTCGTACACGATCGCGTCGCCGCACGCCGAAGCCGACTTGATATCCGTCCGGCCCGGGTCGAGCACGCGGCGGACCGCCTTCGTCGCGGGGTCGTACGCGAACAGCGTGACCGGCCCCTCGCGGTCCGAAAGGAAATAGACCGCGTCGCCGACCCACATCGGGTTGAAGTCGTTCGCGGTCGTCCGCGGCACTTTGACGACCGACGAATCCGACAGGTCCGCAATCCAGATTGGCGACGCCGTACCTCCGCGGTAGTTCTTGAGCGGCCGGAAAACGCCCGGGAACTGCGGCTTGTTCGAGAACGGCACGTACGCGATCTTCTTGCCGTCCGGCGACAGCGACCCGTCCTCCGCCATCGGCAACGGCAAGGCCGTCGGCTGACCGCCCCCCACCGGCACCGAAAACAACCGCAAAAACCGCGCGTAACTTTCCCGCGGCGAGCGGAACAGAATCGACTTCCCGTCCGGCGTCCAGCCCACCGGCACGTCCGGGTCGGGGTGGTAAGTCAGCCGCCGCGGCACGCCGCCCGCCGTCGGCACCACGTACACGTCGAGGTTCCCTTCGTACTCCCCCGCGAATGCAATCTGCTCGCCGTCGGGGGAAAAGACCGCGTAACTTTCCAGCCCGACCCCGGCCGTCAGACGCCGGGCGTCGCCCCCCTCCCGCCCGACGACCCACAGGTCGCCCGCGTACGTGAACGCCACCGCCTTCGCACTCACCGCCGGCCGCTGAAGCAACAGCGGCGGGTCCGCCGCCTGGGCCATAGCCGGCAGCAGCAGCAAGGTCACCAATGTGCAGCGCATCGGTTGTCCTCTCTCGGGTTAAGAAATGTCCACACGGACAACGACCCTCCGAACGTCGGCAAATCGGTCCGGAGGAGAGTATAGGCAACCGCCGCACGAAATGGCCCGGGACAAGAAAGGACGGCCGGGCCGAATAGGGACGCGCCTCCGGGAAACCCAACGCTATTGATCGGCAGGTGCAATCAGGTGCACTTCTGGTGTGCGGCTAACAAGTCCGAGACAAATACCCCATTAATCGTCATCCCCGCAACGTTGGCATTCGTGATGGCGACGCCCGATAGATTCACGTCGTCGAACCGCGCGCCGGCCAGGTTGACGTTCTGAAACTGTGCCCCCGAAAGATTCACGTCGTCGAATCGTGCCTGCCCCAGGCACACGTCGCGGAACGTTGCAGACGTGAGTTTCGCATGCGTAAACGAGGGAACGTCGCCGGGGATCATGGATGCCTCAATGAGGTCGATGGAATTGCAACGGGCTCGGCTCAATCGTCATCGATATCACACTCGTCGTCCGATTCCCGGCCTTCGTCGGCGTCGTCCCATTCGAACCGGAGGGCGCACGGCCCGCCGTTGGCGGTCGCGACGGCTTGACGCAACTCCCCTTCGACGCGCGTGGCCCACTCGTACGCCCCGGATATGATCACCGGCCGGCCGCGGTCGGACCGCGAGACCAGGCACCGCCCGGCCCCGTCCTCCGCCTCCGCCAGCGGGGGCAGGTCCACGTCGATCTCCTCTTTCACGAGGATGGCGCGCACGGCCCGTTCGATCTCGGCCGCCCGGTCGGCATGGTAGCCCCGAACCACCACGCCCAGGTGCAGGTTGACGGACATGGCTGCCTCCGATTACTCACGACCGCGGGATTCACTTATGGTACTCTTCGTCGCTCACTTTCTCCATCCAGACCACGGCCTTGCCGTCGAGTTTCTCCTGCACGGCAACGTGCGTCATCGCCGTCGTCGGCGTGGCCCCGTGCCAGTGCTTTTCGCCGGCGGGGAACCAGACGACGTCGCCGGGGCGGATTTCCTCGACCGGCCCGCCCGCGCGTTGCGCCCAGCCGCAGCCGGCGGTCACGATCAGCGTCTGGCCGAGCGGGTGCGTGTGCCAGGCGGTCCGGGCGCCGGGCTCGAAGGTGACGCTCGCCCCGGCAACGCGGCCCGGCTCGGCCGCCTCGAACAGCGGGTCGATCCGCACCGTGCCGGTGAACCAATCCGCCGGCCCCTTCGCCGACGGCCGCGACCCGACTCGCTGAATCTCCACGGGCAACCTCCTCGGGCGCGTACTTCTAGTATTGGCATCGTAAAAGGGTCCCGTCGATTCGCCAGTCTTTTCCGGCTCCGGTGCACAGCCATTCCCGACTTCGCCGTCTTCGATTGGCGTTCACATCGAGTCCGACTCCCCCTCCGATACCGACCGAAGTCGTATTAACCCGATACCAGAACGGGAAAGGTGAGTTCGCTCGGAGCCGGTGCGGCAGGGAACAGGAGATTGGAAAGAATGCCGTCGAGGTCCCGCCTGAACGAATCGATTCGACCGGTGTCGGGCGAAAGTGACAGGATGCGGTCGCAAAGGGCCTGGACCTTCGCCACCCTTCCGTCCGGCTGAATGGAGAGGCGCAGAGTCACAAATCCGTTCATGAACGATGCATTTTGCCTGGCGAGAAGCTTGACCTTTTCGCTGGCGGAGCCGAATACGGAAACAATTGTGGTCGGTTCGAGCGGCCCGCTTATGGCGACGGCCTCGGCCCGCAAATGGCCGTGGATAACAACTCGCCCCCGGAGCGGGTCCATCGTTCCCTGGAGGGTCTGAACGCCGTGGATGATCCGGTCGTCGAACACGAGCAGTTGGTTGAACCGCGACGGAACCTTCTCGTAGAACGCCGTCCCGGCCCCGGACCTCGTAATTCGATCCGTTTCCCAATAGTTTCCCGGGCGGAACAACAGCGTCTCCCCGCCCAGAAAGTTTCGCTCCTCCCATTTGGTAAGGGAGTAAACGTACCCCATCTGGCCGTTCGCGGCGTCGTTGTGGATGGTCTGGCCGCACCCGTCGACATAAAGACTCAGCCAGGGCTCTATGTTCGTGGTCAGTCCGAAGCTGGCGATCGCCCAGGAATTCAACCGTTGCATGAACTGGGAAAGCAAGGCTTGGGGGAGAACTTTGAGGGGACTGGTTTTCAGGTAGGTGTAGTGGTCGGGAACGTACCAGTAGTTCCATACCTGATGTTGGCCGCCATGGGCCTGGGGATTTTGGAAGTGTGAATCGAACGCCGCCCGCATCTCACCGGCGGCGTCGAAGAACTGTTCGGCGATGACGTATCCGTTTTGCACGAAGAAATACTCTCGGCGGACGACCTACGGACACGACGAAGGACCGCACGATACGGTTTATCTCCCGGAACGGGAATCCGGATTTCCCACGCGGTAGCACCACCGGCCGTCACGCCGTCATCTTGGCCGTCCCCTTCAATTCCTCACGGCCGCAATCGCAGCGGCCGATGGTACTTCGCAACTACTTGTCCTTCTTGTCATCACCCTTCGGTTCGACGCCGTACTTTTTCGCCAAGTCCGCGACGTACTTCCTCATCCCGGCATTGCCGGGCCAATCCGCTGAAACATTCATTCCACCTCGATACGGTAACTCACCACCCACAATTCCAATTGTTCCAGTTTCTTCTTCCAGCGGGCTTTGTAGGCCCGCACCCATTCGCGATTCTTCTTGGTTTCGGGCACGTCGACGACAATGCGAACAAGGTTGTCTCGGAAGTGGACGCCGCCGTGCCGCCAGTGACCTTCGACTTTTTGGGTCTCGTAACTCGCCGCACCAAAACGGTTCACAACTTCAAGCACGGCCTCGGCGAGCATGTCCGGGGCGACGTCCCGGCCGTCGTTAAACTGGAGAGGGAGCAGGACCTCGAACCGCCGCCAGTTGCTGCTCATAGCTGGCCTTCCCGAGAACGGTGAAGGAAATACACTGGTCGGCCAGGGCCTCGAGTGCGGCCTCGGGAACGATGTGCTCACCGGTGCGAAGAACCCGGCCGGAGAATCGCCCCAAAAGAAATCCGAGCGCCCGCTTCTCCGTCGGCTGGTCCGGAAATGTGATCGTCACCATGTTGTGTTCCCCCGCCCACCATCTAACCATTCGGCATCGTGTCCGGCAATGCTGAACATCAGACCTCTTCCGCGATTCCGCGATAAAGGCTCAGCCCTCGCGGATGCCGGCCGAGTGCCGGAGGAACTCCTGGAACAGCCCCATCCGAAACCCTCCGACATTGAACGCTTCAGCCGCCATTTATTCGCACACCCGCCCGGGCAGCCCGACCGCGCGAACGCCAAACTTGAGCCATCACGACAAGACCACCGACCGCCCCGACGAGGTAGCTGGCAGAATGCGCCCACATGTCGGCGAGGAACGGCACGTGCCGGTCCAGCGGCAACTTGCTGGCGAGCGGTTCGGCTAGAACCACGGCCCCGTTGGACGCCAACAGCCAGCCGGCAACGCCGGCCGTCAGGGCACACGTCGCCGTGACCGCGAGCAGCCACGCCACCGGCCGGACCAGCGACCCGACCGACCGCTTGGGCCGCGACCCGGCACGGGCGACGACGGCCAGCGGGACGCCGAGCAGCAGTCCGACCCACCACGTGGCGATGATCCCCCAGCCGATGCCGAGCAATGTCGGGTCGTCGGTACCGAACACCGGCGGGTGGCCGATGGTGAAATATTCGACACACACGCGGGCCGTGATCTGGTCGTGGGCGATGCCGTAGCAAACCGCCGCAAGCATGCACATCAGCACAATGCCAAGCGCCCGCATGTCGTGTTGCCTTTGCGCGAAGTGAATGATTATCACGATCCATGCATAGTCGTAGTGTGGGCACCGCCCGCCTCTGCAATCTCCCACTGCCCGGCCCGCCCTACAACTGCCAAAGGCCGTGCTGCACGCCCCCCTGAAAGTAGATGGCGAATTTACCGTAGCCGGGAATTTCCAGCGGCGGGTGGGCGACCACTCCGCCCGCCTTCACCGCCGCGGCGACCGCGACGTCGATGTCGTCCACCAGCCAGTAGGGCCGCACAACCGGCTCCTCGGTCTCGTGCATCGGCGCCCGCACCCCCAACAGCCCGCCGCCCGGCAGCTTGGCCGTCCGTGCGTGGCCGAGTCCGGCGTCCGGTTCGCCGAACGCCGCCCCGTTCGCCGCGGCGTACGCCGCACACACCGCGTCGACGTCTTTGGTCACGATTTCGAGGTAGTGTATCTGCATGGTAGACTCTCAAGTGTTCCGCGATGACGACCGCAATGAATCTAACATTTATACATACCAATCCACCCATTTCCCCCCGGCCCAAATCGGAATTCGTGATCGAGGAAACGTCCGCTGCACCCACCCCGTTACGGCACCCTTTCCGGTAGGGTGGGTCAAGCGTCGCTTGGGACGCGTAGACCCACCGGGGCGGTCCGAACCCGACGGCCGGCTTTCCTGTAGGGTGGGTCAAGCGTCGCTTGGGACGCGTAGACCCACCGACACGGTCCGAACCCACTGCCCGGCGTGGTGGGTCGTCGCTCGAAGACTCGCTCGACCCACCCTACGAACTTCGACCCCGCGAGGGGTTGCGGGTGCCGATCCCGGAGAA
>DASXPC010000024.1:0-4991 GCA_036493815.1 Fimbriiglobus sp.
GTAGACCTTCCAGTTGCAGGCGAGGTCGTAGGATCGCCGGCCGAACCATGCCAGGTCGCCGAACCCGCCGCGGGATTCGACCCAGGCGGGGATTGGGTCGAGGAATTCGGGGAGGGATTGCCGCGGTTCGCCGAGGTGAACCCAGACGAACGGCCCCCAGACGGCCGTGCCGCCGAGTGGCACGAGGCCGTTGTCCGCTTTCTCGAACTCGGCGACGTCGTCGAATTCGGGGGTGCCTTTGAGCCGGCCGGCGAGGTCGTACGTCCAGCCGTGGTACCGGCAGCGGAGTTTCGTCGCCGACCCGCACGCGTCGGTGCAGAGCGGCGCCGCCCGGTGCCGGCAGACGTTGAAGAACCCGCGAAGCACCCCGTCTTCGCCGCGAATTACCAGAACCGGGTCGCCGGCCACGTCGGCCGTCAGATAGTCCCCGGCCGCCTTCACCTGATCGACCCGCCCGACACACTGCCAGGAATTTCCGAACACTTTCGACCGTTCCGCCGCCGCCCAATCTAAGTCGTGATACCACGACGCCGGGATCGTCCGGGCCCGGTCGAGGGGAAGTGTCGGATCGAACTGCGATAAAAGTGAGCGTGCCGGTGTCATGGGGTTTTCCGCGGGTTCCCCTTGTTCTACGCTGACACCGATCCGTTCCCAGCGCGAGCGTTCCATGTCCGCACTTCCCGAAACGACTCTCCAGTTCGGTTCCGGCCGGTTCCTGCGGGCGTTCTTCGACCTGTTCGTCCATCAGGCGAACGGACAAGGTCAAGGGGTCGGTCGGATCGTCGTGGTGCAGAGTACCGGCGACGGCCGGGCAGGAGGACTGAACAAGCAGGGGGGCCGTTACCACGTCGCGATCCGCGGGATTGAGAACGGCATGGTTGTGGACCGGGTGGAAGAGTGTGCGAGCATCAGCCGGGCGGTGCACGCGGGCACGCAGTGGGGCGAGGTGACCGCCCTGGCGAAGTCGCCGGATTTAAGGGTCATCATTTCCAATACGACCGAGGCCGGGTACGCGCTCGACCCGGCCGACTCGGCCACGGACGCCGTGCCCCGGTCGTTCCCGGGCAAGTTGCTGAAGGTGCTGTTCGCCCGCTGGGACGCCAGGCAACCGCCGGTGACGATCGTGCCGTGCGAACTGATCGAAGGGAACGCAGGCATCCTGAAAGGCGTGGTGTCGAAACTCGCCGCGGCGTGGCAATACCCCGCGAACTTTACCGCCTGGCTGGAGACGGATTGCGTCTGGCTGCACTCGCTCGTCGACCGCATCGTCACCGGCACCCCGGCCGACCACCCGCTTTTGGCCACCGACCCGCTAATCCTCGTCGCCGAGCCGTTTGCCTTCTTTGCCCTCGAAGACCACCCGCAGTCGCAACTCAAGTTCACCCATCCCGCCATCGTTCGGGCAAAGCAGGTCGAGCCGTATTTCCTGCGAAAGGTCCGCATCCTCAACGCGGCCCACACGGCCTTGCTCATCAAAGCCGTACCGCGGGGGTTCAAGATCGTCCGCGACGCGGTGAACGATCCCACGTTGAACGCCTGGCTGCGAAGATTACTGTTCGACGAAATCGTGCCGACCCTTGAAGGCCGGGTCGATCAGGGCAAGTGGTTCGCCGAGCAGACGCTCGACCGGTTTCAGAACCCGTTCCTGGACCACAAGTTCTCGGACATCGCCCTGCACCAGGAGAGCAAAATCAAGGTGCGGCTGATGCCGACGCGGGACGAGTATGCGGCGAAGACGGGTAAGGCCCCGCCGCTGTTGACCGAGGTTATCGACGAGGGGTTGAGGTCGCTGGCAACGGGGCCGGGCTAATTCGTCGGCTTGCGGGGGAAACCCATCTTGGCCGCCCCCTGGCGGGTCGAAAGTTGCCGGCAGATTTCGTCGAACGCCCCGGGGGGCAGGTTGTCCCGGGCGATCGAGAACCGCAGTCGCGGGGCGAAGATGTGGAACCGCGTTACCGCCCCCCGGGCCCCGACGTGGTGGACCGCGGTCGCCCGAAAGTCGGTGATCTCGTCGTAGGAGATGAACTCTTCGACGGGAACCCAGCCCCAGCGGGCCCGGGGGATGAGGACGCCATTCGCACACAGGGCAATCCGGCGCGGGTGTTTCAGATCGATCCACGTCCACCGGCCGACCCACGCGGTGAAGAGAACGGCAGTGCCGGCGATGACCCACCGAACGACGGAGGCCGTCTCCGCGTCCACCGTCACCCGCCCGTCCCCGCCCCGGATCGGGCCGCGGTCGAAGACCGCCCACGCGACGCACCCGGCGGCGAGGACGGCGACGCACGCCCAGACCAGCACGGGCCGCCGGCCGCGGTAGGGGTATTCAAGTTCGACGGGTCCCATATCCAATCAGTCATCTCCCGTCCCAGTTCATTTCAGTTTCATTCGTTCGATATATTTTCGACTCATGAGGAGCTGAAGCTTCTCCACCGGCACACACGCCTTAAGGTCGACTTTAAAATCGAGTTCCGAGTGCGGGTCGTACGGGATCACAATGAAGTCGTCCGTCGTTTCTAAGACGCCCTTCCAGTCGTACTCGTTGAGTCGGGCGCACACGCGCTGGAACATCTTGCGAACGGGACCGTACTGCTTCGTTAGTTGGAAAACGAGTTGGAACCTTTTCTCGAACGTGTCGTTCCGGTCGCTCAGGGCAACGTGGTCGGACCCCGTTTCCCATTCCGGAACCGCCCAGAGGATGTAGCTGCCGTCGTTACCGTCCTCCGGGAGGACACGGCGCCGGAGTTTTTCCGTCGGGAGAAAAAGCGGCGGAAAGTAGAAGCAGGGGTCGGTATCCACGCCTGTGAACTGCAGGATCAAAGCGTAGACCGGCTCCTGCACCTTGGCAGCCCGGACTATTTTGGGAATCTCAGAAACGAGGTGTTCTTCGACTTCCTTCAGCAGTGAATTCAGACTTACGCCTTTCGGAACACGTTGGTACTGAACTTCGAGGGATGATGTGCCGTCACTCCATTTTCGTTCTTGAGTAACGCGATCCAATTTGCCATCGTCGGAATAAGAATAAGTGTAAATGGATTTGCCAAATGATTCAAGTTTAGAAGTTGATGGCTCAGGTTCGTCAATTGTTACGTCAGAACAAGATCGCCACTCATACCCCGTAAAACAACTGCCCGTCCAGTGGAGTACGTATTCATTAACGCTATAGTAATGGATGTTGAGGGAGCGTAGCCATTTGCCATCCATGACCTCGTACCACCATACAGACCCAACTGACTTCTCAGTTGTATTCTTGAAAGCAACATACCAAAACCCGTTTTCCTTGTGGTCGAAGAATTGTTCGTATGTATTCTCGTCAGTGACATCGAGAGGGTCGCTTCTGCCGCAGAGTATCCGCCCATTTTTGTCAAGACCGTGTAGGCACCCGTATTTGTCATTGGGCTTTTCTGTTAACCACGCTGTGGGTGATGTTCCCATCCGGAGCTTTTCGTAGGGGAAATCGGGCAACATCGTTCCGGATGCCCACCGCCACTTAGTCACTTCTTCCAGACAAGAATTCTTGAGGGCGAGGTATTCCTTTCGGTTCCGGTACCTCTTCAAAATGTCGAACAGGTCTTGGAAGCCGACAGGTTTCATGGCGACTCCTTTCCCGTTTTCTTTGAAGGTCCACTCTCCGCGAGTAGATCCGCCCGCTCCCCCTCGAGCCGGTAGAAGTACGCGATCAGGAACTGGGTACATGCGGCACCGAACAGGTGCCAGAGCCAGTGGGTGCCCATGGGCAGGTCGCCGTACGGGGTGCGGTCGACGAGTCGGCAAAAGAACCCGATGGCGAAGCAGGCGAGCCCGGCCCAAACGTAGCCGGCCCACCGGAATTTCGTGGCGATCAAAACGCCGAACAGCGGAATCAGCACGACCGCGGCCAGGGAGGCGTAGCTGAGGTTCACCGGCAAGTTGGGGAGTCGTTCGAAATGCACCAAGCGGAAAACGAACAGGTTGACAGCCAAATAGGCGACGATCGCCCCGAGGCCGTAGACCCCAACCCGGCGCCAGCCGTGCCATTTGCCGAGGCGAATGGTGAGGTAAATCGCCCCGGCCAGTCCGAGGAAGGAGATTGGCAAGACGTCCAGGAAGAAGTAAACCTGCCGGGTGCGGAAAGCATGATAGAGCGTGCCGCCGATGCCGCCGACGAAAAGAATGGGCAGGCATGAGACTAAAAACGGAAACCGGGAATACCGGCCGCGGAGCCGGATCACCCAATAGAAGACGATTACCACGAAAAGGGTTGCGGTGACTGTGTTGTACGGTTCGGCGATGGCCGGGGCGGTCGCGGCGTACGGGTCGGCTGGGGTTTCGGCGTATCGCGGCCCGCGGTCGGGCAGCCGGCCTTGCACGGCCCCCACCAGGCCCCAGTCGGGCACCGGCGGGGCGGCGGTTTTCCCGGTCCGGTCTTCCACGGGCACTCCCCCGAATTCCCCGCAGTGTAACGACACGCGGGGGGCTGTTTTACGACGGGAGGCCCGTACCGGCCCGCCGGGGGAAAATGGGGCGTGAAAAATCTTCCCGGCAACTTGCCGCGCGAAAACCGGTTGCTAAGAAGCGCCTACCTTTAAGCCATCGGTCCGTGTGAAATTCGCCGCGGACCCCGTTCCGAATTGGAGTTTCCCCGGGCATCGGCCGATACGTCGAAAACCGACCCGCCCGCTTCCGGACCCGTATCTGCGAGGATTTGCTCATGCCCGGTCGCCTGTTCCTGACGCTTCCGGTCCGACCGACCGCCGCCGACACCGACCGGCCGTGGCTCGGCCGGCCCGCCTCCGCCACCACGCCCCGACTCGCGAAAGACGAGGAGGAAGACGAGGAATTCGAAGACGACGATGAGGAGGAGGACGACGACGACGAGGACGACGACCTCGACGAAGAGGAATTGGACGACGAGGACCTCGACGACGAGGACCTCGACGAGGACCTCGACGACGACCTCGACGACGAGGAGTTCGACGACGACTTCGACGACGAGGACGACGACGAGGACG
>DASXPC010000025.1:0-6390 GCA_036493815.1 Fimbriiglobus sp.
GACGAACAACTCCCCCTGCACCGGCTCGTCGGACCGCTTGCCCATCGCCATCCGGAGGCCCTCCGTCAGACGCACGATTCGGACGGCCGAGTGTAGCGCCACCGGCGGGGATGTTCAAGAGTTGTTCAACAGGCTGCTAACCCCTGCACGGGGGCCAAGAAAAGAACCGGCCGAATCAGAAATCTGATAATCCGCTTGCAAGTTTGTAGTCATCTGTAGATAATCCTCATTTCTAATTCCGATTGAAATCGACGACAGGTCAACATTTTCTCGAAAAAGAGTATCTCATGAAGTTCCCACTCGGCGCCATGACCATCGGCGACGTGCTCGACCGGGGGTTAAAGGTATTGTTTACCCGGTTGCCAATTTTCTATGCGATCAACGTGATCGTATTGGCACCCGCCATTCTCATTCAGTTGGCCATTCCATTCGTCATAAACAGCGGCACTCAGGCCGACTCGACCATCGCAATCTCGTTTGTGGTTTTGGGTATCGTCGTCCTCGTCTCCCTGATCCTTCAGCCGATTGGGACGGCCGCAATCGTACACATCATCATGGAGACGTACGTCGGTAGAAAGCCGGGGATCGGGCAGGCATTTTCGTTCGCTTTTACCCGATTTCTGCCACTCCTGGGGGCCTCGATTGTCGTCGGCTTAATTGTTTTCGTCGGCCTCATCGCGTGCATTGCCCCGGGTGTGTATTTCGCGGTCTCCTACATCTTTGTGACTCAAGTTGTCGTGTTGGAAAGGCTATCCGCCGGAGAAGCCCTTTCGCGAAGCCAGAAACTCATCTCGGGCCATCGCGGTCGTGTGTTCGGTTTAATCGTAATAATCTATATCGTCATCATCCTGGTGAATGCAGTACTCAGTATCGGACTGGAAAAGGTCCTGCCCAATCAAAAAGCCGTTCCAGCGAATGGCGGGATCCGGTTGGAAATCAATACCGTCAATTACATTCTTGATACCTTGATATCAGAACTAGTTCAAATAATCTTCACCACATATCTCGCCGTCTGCACGACGCTGTTGTACCTCGACGTCCGCATTCGCAAGGAAGGTTTTGACATCGAATTGGCTTCTCAACTCGGCGAAGAAGTACGCGGGCCGCGGGACCCAGAGTACGATATTGCCGACGACCTGGACGAGGACCGTGGGGTTCATCGCAGGCGGCCCCCTGTGGAAGACGAAGAGCCGGGCGACGACAACCGGTCTGGATCACAGGGCCGGGACTCCTGACGTGGACTTATGAGCCAGAATCTGAATTCCTCGCCGGAAGCCATCCGTCGGGCCGTCGAGGAGGTCTTCCGGCGGTCGGAGTTCCAGTCGTCCGATCGGGAAGCTGACAACTGGCTTCTTCGACAAATGAGGGACTTTTTCCGCTGGCTCGGCAGCCTCTACGACGCCTCGCCGGGCCTCTTCTGGTTTTTTTTGATCGCGTCTCTGGTGGCTCTCGTCGGCATGATTCTGTTCCTCGTGTTTCAAGTGCGGTCGGTGTTCACCGCTAGCCGCGACCGGGCGCGGGCGTCGGCCGGCCAGACCGATCGAGTCCGGCGGTCGGCCGCCTTCCTGGAAGAATCCGACCGCCGGGCTAAAGCAGGCGACTATTCCGAGGCGATCCGGTTCCTCTTCCTCGCCCTCGTTTACCGGTTCGATGAACGGGGCCGGGTCTCCTTCGATCAGTCCTATACCAACCGTGAGTACCTCGAGCTGCTCGGCGACCGCCCGACGGTGCGGGAGGCGTTGCAAGTTCTGGTGGATAACCTGGATGACCATTGGTACGGCCAGTGGCCGTGCCGGAAAGAGGAGTACGACACCTGCCGGGCGGCATTCGACCGATTGTCGTGACCCAAGGTTCCCGTGCCCATGCCTGCGGATTCCGACGATTTCCCGATCTCCACGTCGTCCCGGCTCTGGTGGGCAGTTCCCGGCGTCGGTCTCGTTCTGCTCGCCCTGTTCGGCCTCTTGTTCGGCAGCGACCCCGAGAAAGTAGATTTCGGCACCAGCTACGACGCCTCAAGCCGGGGGTTTCGGGCCGTCTATTTACTAATGGAAGAATTGAAATACCCTGCCGAACGGTCCCGCGTCTCGACCGGCGGAAACGTGCGATGGGTCCTCTATCCCACGGCACTCGATGCGAAGGAAGGCCAGGCTCTCGACGGGTGGGTGAACCGGGGCGGCTTGCTTTTACTGGCGGGCGATGATCCGACTGCGGCCGCGGCAATCGGCTTAACAATCACTGTGACCGGGCCGCATGCGGAACGGGGCCGGAAGACTGAATCGATCGTTCAAATTCACAAGGAGTCCATTCCCAGTCACACCTATCCGGCGTCCGCCCCGGACGTGACCCAACTCATCGCCGGGGATACGGAGGTCGTGGGGCCCCCGGGCGGCCGGGTCTGGGGATGGATCGAGGATAAGCCCCTCGTAACGATTTACCCGCACGGACGGGGGGAGATTTGGCTTTTGAACCGGCCGGACGTGCTGGTGAACGAACACTTGCGGGGGGCGGATAATGCCGTGCTCGCCAGCCGACTGGCGGAGCAGATGCTCGATGCCCGGCCCGGTGCCCGGCTGACGTTCGACGAATACTGCCACGGCCTCCGCGACCGACCGAGTGCAGTCGATCTTTTGTTCCGCCCCCCCGTGCTCGGCCTCACCCTGCAATTTCTCCTCGTTGCCGCGGTTGCCGTGTGGTATTTCGGCGTCCGGTTCGGACCGGTCCGGCCTACTCCGCCGCCAGCCCGACGGTCGAAAGAAGAGTTCCTCGACGCGATGGCCGAACTCCTGGTCCGAAAGGGGGACCGGGCAGATGCATTCCGTTCGGTCCGGGACGACTTCCGTCGTCGAGTCGAAACCAACCTCGGCCTCCCCGCCGGCACGCGGCCGGAATTGACGGCCCAGGAAGCCGCCCGTCGCCGCGGGGTGAACCCCGGGCCTCTGCTCGAACTCCTGATCGCGACCGCCCCGCCCGCCGGGACGGGGGGAAAATCCTTCCTCGCCGCCATCCACCAAATGGATTCGCTCAGCCATGAATGTTTCACCGACCGGCCCCGGGCTCGCTGACCTGTATGCTGCCGCCCGCCGGGAGATCGCCAAGGTCGTCGTCGGCCAGGACGCCGTTATCGAACAGATCCTGGTCGCTCTCTTCGCCGGCGGACACGTTCTGATTGAAGGCGTGCCCGGCACGGCCAAGACATTGCTCGTACGCGTGGTCGCTCACCTCTTTACGTGCGACTTCAAACGGGTCCAGTTCACACCCGACTTAATGCCCGCCGATATCGTCGGGACAAGCGTATTTGACCCCCGCGACCAGTCGTTCCGCTTCCGTCAAGGCCCCATTTTCACACAGTTGCTTCTCGGGGACGAAATCAATCGCGCCCCGCCGAAGACGCAATCCGCACTACTCGAAGCGATGCAGGAGCGTCAGGTCACGGTCGACGGGGCGACCCACAAACTGCCGAACGTGTTCACCGTGTTCGCCACCCAAAATCCGGTCGAGCAGGAAGGAACCTACCCCCTCCCTGAAGCCCAGCTCGACCGGTTCATGATGAAAGTGTTGGCCGACTACCCGGCGGCGGACGAAGAAATCGAAATCCTCCGAGTCCATCAGCAGGGGGTGCGGGTCGAAGAGCTGGACCGGTTCGGACTGGAATCGGTCGGCGGGGAAGCCGAGTTGTTGGCGGCCCAGGCCGAAATCCGTGCCCGGACCATCCGGGACGAACTGCTCGGCTATATTTCCCGGTTGGTGCGGGCCACCCGGGACAATTTGAAAGTCGAAGTCGGGGCCAGTCCGCGGGCGGGACTGATGGTGCTCACCGCGGCGAAGGCCCGGGCCGCTTTGCACGGCCGCCCACACGTCCTTCCGGACGATATCAAAGCGGTCGCCCGGCCGGTCCTCCGGCACCGGCTCGTGCTCAAGCCGGGGGCCGAAGTCGACGGGTTCACGACCGACGACGTGCTCGAAGAAATCCTCGGGCGGACGGAGATCCCTCGATGACGCTGATCCCGTCACGGCCGTTTCTGCTGGCACTCGTCGGTGTGGGCTGTTCCGCCGTGGGCTTGCTGATCGTTCCGGACTTTTGGCCGATCCTCGTCGTCGCCGATCTGGCGCTTTTCCTTGTAGCGGGAGTCGACCTCCTTATGACTCCGCGGCCGGGAGCAGTCCGGGCCGTCCGGCTGGCCGTGGATCGGATGTCCGTTCACCAGAAACAACGGGTCACCATCCGAGTTGGAAATTCGTCCAAGTTAGCGTTGCGGGTGACGGTGCGGGATGCCGGCCCTGTCGGCTTCCTCGGAGAGGCCGAACTCGGCGGCCCGGTGCCGGCGCTGGGGGAGGCCCGCTGGGAATACGAAGTGACGCCGACCGCGCGGGGCCGATTCGAGTGGGGACCCATCTACTTCCGCTATCGCTCGGCTTTGGGCTTCTGGCAGATCGGCAAGCGGGAACCGGCGGCCGCAGAAGCTCGGGTTTACCCCAACCTGACGATGCTCGACCGATATCACCTGCTTGCCCGGTCGAACCGGTTGGACGCCATCGGCATCCGCAGAGTGCGGCTCCGGAGCGGGTCCACGGAATTCGACTCCCTCCGCGAGTACGCGGCCGGAGACGATGTCCGGCAACTCGACTGGAAGGCCACCGCCCGCCGCGCCCGATTGATTGTCCGAAACCAGGAAGCCGAGCGGAACCAAACCGTGCTGTTGGTGCTCGACTCCGGCCGACTGATGAATGCCACCGAAGACGGCGTGTCCAAACTCGATCAAGCGGTGACTACCACCCTCCTCCTCGCCAACGTCGCGTTAGCTCGTGGTGACCGGGTCGGGCTCTGCACCTTCTCCGCCAAGCCCGGGGCTTGGTTGGCCCCCCGCGGCAACCAGGCCCAAAACCGACTCATCGGCGAGACTCTCTACGACCTCCGCGGCGATTACTCCGAAAGCGACCACGAGCGGTGCCTCCGGTTCGTGGCGTGCCGGCACCCGAAACGGTCACTCCTGGTTGTGCTGACCGACTTCGTGGACGGCACGACCGCCGCCGACATGGTCACCCATTTGCAATTGGCTTCCCGCCGGCACGTGGTGCTGTTCGTCGCCCTCAAGGACGCGTTTCTGGACCGCGCCGCCGCCGCCGCCGACCCGGCGACGGAACGGGAAGGGTTCCGCAAAGCGGCCGCCATCGATCTGCTCCGGGATCGACGAGCGGTGTTGGAAAAGATCCGGCACGCGGGCGGATTCGTCGTCGACGCCGAACCGGGGGCGATCGCCCCGTTAGTTATCAATCGCTATTTGGAGGTGATGTTCGGCGGGCTGCTCTGATCGGCCGATTCACTCCGGCCGGCAAACGCGACGTAGAGAGTTAGCAATACACCTGTCCCTCCCGCTACGGACCACCGTACGACCGGCCCGAAGTGCGGGGTCACGAACGCCTCGATTACCCCGGCCGCCACGAGCAGCAAAACGGACCCGGCGAGCAATCCAAACGCGTCGTGGGAAGCCGTCCGGAACGCATCTCCCCTGCTCAACCGGCCGGGGGCTACCCAAGCCCAACCCAGCCGCAATCCGCCCGCCGTCGAGATGCAAATGGCCGACAACTCCAGGACTCCGTGCGTCAGGATCAGCGAGTAGAATCCGAGGAAGTACCCGCCATTCCAGACGAGGCCGGAAAGCGTGCCGAGCATTCGCCCGTTGTAGATCAGGAGAAACACGCCGAGCACACACCCCAGCGAACCGAATGCGAAACCCATGATCGCCACTTTGACGTTATTTCCGATGATCTGCGCGGCCACGAGTGGGCTTTTCGACACGTCGAACGTGAAATTCCCGCGGTACTCCCCCTTTTGTTTCTCCAGCCGGAGGTTCTCGTATTCGACGGTTTGTTCGTCAAACAACGAGTACGCGACCTCCGGGTTGTGGACGACGGCGAGCCACGAAACCAGGGTCGTCAGGAGGAAGATGGCGGCGGCCACGCCGACGGCCCGCCAGTTCCGCCGGATCATTCGGGCGAAGCCGCCGGTCACGAACCCGAACAATGGCCGGAGGCGAACGGGTTTCGTGGCATACACCCGGCCGTGTGCCCGGCCTGCCAGCGTGTTGAGGTATTGCAACAGGTTCGGATCTTCACCCGCGGCACGGGCCTGAGAAAGGTCGACCGACACCTGCCGGTACAAACGGCCCAGTCGCTTGACCTCTTCAACCGTCAGGGCGCGAACCCCACGGCGGTCCACCCTGTTCAGCAGGCCGGACAGTTCTTCCCACCGGTGGCGGCAGTTGGGGCGAATGGACGACCTGGGAAATGACGGACCGGACCGATTCCTCCGGCAGGGCCTCTCCGGAAAGGCCCTCCTCGTGTTAGGATTGTAGCCACTTCGGAGGGCTCGACATGCGGTGGACGGATGAA
>DASXPC010000026.1:0-16766 GCA_036493815.1 Fimbriiglobus sp.
GCGCCGCCATCCCTTCGACACACGGATCGTGTCACCCGCCGATTCCACACGGGTCCGGCCGGGACGGCCGCGGGGACCGCCGCGCCGAGCCGCCCCCGTGGCCTCCACCCGAGGACCTTTCCATGTCCGAGAGTTGGCAACACAAGCTCGATCGCGTCCGCCGGCCGCGGGTGCAGATCACCTACGACGTCGAAACCAACGGGGCCATGGTCGAGAAGGAACTGCCGTTTGTCGTCGGCGTCCTGGCCGACCTGTCGGCCCAGCGCAAGACCCCGCTGCCGGCAATGCGGGACCGCAAGTTCGTCGAGATCGACCGCGACAACATCAACAAGGTCATGGCCGACGCCGCCCCCGAACTGCAGATGCGGGTCGACAACAAGCTGGCCGAGGACGGCTCGCAACTGGCCGTCAACCTGAAATTCAAGAACCTCGACGACTTCGAGCCCGGCCGGGTCGCCGAGCAGGTCGCCCCGCTCAAGGAGCTGCTCGACATGCGCAAGCGACTCGACGAGGTCATGGGCAAGATGGAAAGCAACATCAAACTCGAAGGCCTGCTCCAGGACGTGCTCAACAACACCGAAAAAGTCCAGGCCCTTGCAAAGCAGATGGGCATCGAGGAACAGAAGCCGGAGGAGACCAAGTAACATGGCCGAAACCCAACAAGCCGCTTCCGCCGCCGCCACCACTACCGAAGCCGACGGCAAAGGCCTCCTGGATCAGATCCTGGACCAGACCAAGCCGGCCGACACCGGCGAACGGCAGCGGAATCAGCAGTTCATCCAGGAAGTCGTCCGCCACGCGCTCGCGGCCAAGCCGGGCAGCGTCGTGGCCGGCGACATCGAACGCACCATCAAGGTCTGGCAGGCGGAAATCGACAAGAAGTTGAGCGCCCAGCTCAACCAGATCATGCACCACCCGGAATTCCAGAAGCTGGAAGGCACGTGGCGGGGCCTGGATTATCTGGTGAAGCAGTCGGAGACGAGCACCACGTTGAAAATCAAGGTGATGAACGTCTCGAAGAAGCAGTTGGCCAAGGACTTGGAACGGGCGGTCGAGTTCGACCAGAGTTCCCTGTTCAAAAAGATTTACGAGGCGGAATACGGCACGCTGGGCGGTCACCCGTTCGGCATGATCGTAGGCGACTACGAGTTTACGAAGCACCCGGACGACGTGACGATGTTGCAGAAGGTATCCGGAGTTGCAGCCGCCAGCCACGCCCCGTTCGTTTCCGCCGCCGGGGCCGAACTGCTCAGCTTGGACAGCTACACCGATCTGAACCAGCCTCGGGACTTGGCCAAGATTTTCCAAAGCGTGGACTACACCCAGTGGCGGAGTTTCCGGGAAAGCGAAGACTCCCGGTACGTCGCCCTGACCATGCCGCGGGTACTGGCCCGGCTGCCTTATGGGAAGGACACGAAGCCGATCGACGAGTTTGACTTCGACGAGGCGGTCGACGGGACGGATCACGAGAAGTACCTGTGGATGAATTCGGCGTGGGCGTTCGCCGCCCGAACGACCGACGCATTCGCGAAGGACGGTTGGTTCATGCGAACCCGCGGCGTTGAGAGCGGGGGTAAGGTCGAGGGCCTGCCGGTTCACGTGTTCAAGGAAGCGGGCGGCAAGACGATGAAGTGCCCGACCGAGGTGGTGATTCCGGACCGGCGGGAAGCCGAGCTTTCGGACCTCGGGTTCATGCCGCTGTTGCACTGCAAGAACACCGACTTCGCGGCGTTCCTGGGCACGCAGACGACCCAGAAGCCGAAGAAGTACTTCGACAGCGCGGCGAATGCGAATGCCGAGTTGAGCACGAAATTGAACTACATGATGTGTATTTCACGCTTCGCGCACTACCTGAAGGTGATGGCCCGGGACAAGATCGGGTCGTTCGCCGAGCGGTCGGACATGGAGAAGTGGCTGAACTCTTGGATTAATAACTATGTGATCGAAAACCCTGAGGACGCGGGAGATGAGATGCGGGCCCGACACCCGTTGCGGGCGGCCCAGATTTCGGTGACGGAAGTGAAGGGGAAACCCGGATACTACCAGGCGGTGGCCCACCTCCGGCCGCACTTCCAACTCGAAGGGTTGAACACGTCGATGCGGCTGGTGGCGGAGTTGCCCCAGCAGGCCAAGAAGTAAACCGCGCACGGGGCCGGTTCCGGCGGTGACGCCGGGGCCCCGCGGCGACGGGGAAAAGGGGTGGGGGCCGTAGGCTGCCCACTGGGTTCCGTCCGGCGTGCTCGCCGGCGGTTAGGAGGATTACGTTATGGCTCTGTTCGATGCGTTTTTGAAAATCGAGGGGATCGACGGCGAGTCCCCGGACTCCAAGCACAAGGCTGAAATCCAACTGGAGTCGTTCAGTTGGTCCGAGCACCAAACGGGTACAGCCTCTGCGGGTGGCGGTATGGGGGCCGGCAAGGTGGCCATGCAGGACTTCCACATCACCAAGAAGGTGGACAAAGCGTCGCCGAAACTAATGCTCGCCTGTGCGGACGGCGAGCACATCAAGAAGGCAACGCTGACCTGCCGTAAGGCCGGGAAGGATCAGCAAGAATTCATGAAATGGACGTTCTCCGACATTCTGGTCTCGTCCTATTCGATCGGTGCGAGTGCCCAGGGAGACCACCTTCCCATGGAACAGGTTTCCATGAATTACTCGAAGGTCGAGATGGAATACAAGGAGCAAAAGGCGGACGGCTCGCTGGGCGGAACGGTCAAAGCGGGCTGGGACGTGAAGGCAAACAAGAAGGTTTAATATCGCCCTTTGGGGCGGTACAATCCGGCCGGCGGGTCGCCCCGCCGGCCGGCCCTATTTTGAGGGTGAGACTCCCGTGGCTACCAGTTCCTACGACGTGGTCGAATACCCCGGCGGCGTTTTCGCCCAGACGCACCCGGCCCGCCTCGCGGCGATCGCCCGCCTTCACGGCGTTCCCGCCGCTTCGCCCCGCCGCTGCCGGCTGCTCGAAATCGGCACCGCCGACGGCGAAAACCTCTTCCCCCTGGCTCTGGCTTATCCGGATTCCGAGTTCGTCGGTATCGATCTCGCCGAGGCTGCAATCGTCAAAGGCAACGCCGTCCGCAACGCCCTCGGAGTGAAAAACCTCACCCTGCTCGCCGTCGACCTCTGCTCGTTGCCCGACTCCTTCGGTCCCTTCGACTACGTCGTCGCCCACGGCGTCTTCTCGTGGGTTCCGGACGTGGTTCGGGATGGCCTGCTGGACCTCTGCCGCCGCGTCCTCGCGCCGCACGGGGTGGCGTATGTGAGTTACAACGCCCAGCCCGGCGGCCACATTTCCCAAATGCTGTCTGAAATGATGCGGTACCACATTCGCAACATCACCGACCCGGGCGAACAGATACAACACGCCCGGGGGTTGATGCGGATGGTTCACGAGGGGACGAACGTCCCCGACCCACTCGGCGGCGTGTTGAAGACGGAAGCCCGCAGGGTGTTCAACGATTTCAGCGACGCCGTGTTGTACCACGACGACCTGGCGGAACTGAATAACCGCTACTATTTCCACGAATTCGCACGGCTGACGGACAAGTTTGGACTCCAGTTCCTTGCCGAGGCCGATTACCACGAATTGACGAACTTGACGTTCCCGCCGGACGTGGCCGCCGCCCTCGATGCGTTGGGCAAGAAGGATCGGGTTCAGGAAGAGCAGTACCGAGACTTCCTCTGCCTCCGGCGATTCCGCCAATCCCTGCTCGTTCGGTCGGACGTCGCCGTCAATCGGGACGCCCGGATCGCGTCCGTTTCGAACTTCTCCGTGTCGGCGAATCCGATGACTCCCGCCATACCCGACCCGGATCTTTCGGCCGGAGTGCGTTTGCAATTCGACACGGTCAAGGGGTCGCGGGTGACGGTGGATCATCCACTGGCGAAGGCGGCCTTGTTGGAATTGTCCGCCAGGCCGTTGTGCCCAATGTCCATGCCGGCCGTCCTCACCGCCGCAACGGCCCGGCTCGGTGCCCCGCCGGCCGTCGATGCGACGGATGCCGATTTCGTTTACGCCATGTTTTTTCAGGCGTTTCAGGTCGGAATGGTGCATTTCACCGTCGACCCTCCCACATTTGCAATAGTCCCCGGCCCGATGCCAAGGCTTTCGCCGCTTACCCGATACCAACTCGACACCGGCCGGGATTTCGTTACCACACTACGCCACAGTGTCGTTCGCATCGAAACTCAACTGACGCGCCAACTCCTGCTCGCTTGTAACGGCACTCGCGACCGGGATGGAATCCTCGATGTCGTCACCGGTTGGGCCGTGACTCAGCCACCCGGCGAAGGTCAAACCGCACCGACACGGGAACAACTCCGTGCCTCGCTGGCCGCCGAGTTGGAACCCGGACTCGACAAGGCCGCAGACCTCGCCCTCTTCGTCGAGTAAACTAAACGGACCGATTCGAGATTCCGGGGTCCGGACTCAACCATGCCCGAAATCGATTTGGTCCCGAGTATGTTCGACCGTCTCGTGGACCCGGACCTGGCCTTGAAAGCGACGACCCAGGGGTATTCCGTTCGCGAACTCGAAGAGGCCGTCCGCGACGACCTGCTCGATCTCCTCAATACGCACCGGCCCCCGGAAGGTACCTTCGACGGCAACCCGGACGTCGCCCGGTCCGTCGCGAACTACGGCCTCCGCGACCTCGCCCACCTGGAATCCCTGTCCAGCGAGGAACGGGCCGGTATGGCCCTCCACATCAAGCAAGTGATCGAAACGTACGAACCCCGTCTTTGCGACGTCGAAGTGTCCATCCGCTCGCCCGAGGAAGTCGAATCGGAAAAGGGGCACGAGCACAACCGCGCCGCCGTTTACTTTCGCATCACCGCCGCCCTCAATTTGCGGCCGCACAAGGTCGAGGGGATTTCGTTCGTGACCATGCTCGAACTGACCAATGGCCGGCATGACGTATTCAAGGGGTGATTGCTCCCGAACGGGCAAGCGGGAAACAACGCCGACTGAAAATGTGCCAGTCCCGGCTTAAAACTGACTCAAAAACCGCAAGTCGTTCTGCCAGAAAAGGCGGATGTCGTCGATTGCGTGTTTCAACATGAGCATCCGCTGGGGGCCCATGCCGAAAGCGAAGCCGGAGACTTTCGCGGGGTCGTAGCCACCGTTCTTGAGGACGGTGGGATGGACCATTCCGGCACCCAAAATCTCCAACCAACCGGTGCCTTTGGTGAGCCGGTCGCGGTTGGGGTCGTCCTTCGGCCAGTCGATGTCCACTTCGATGCTCGGTTCCGTGAACGGAAAGTAAGAACTGCGGATACGCACCTGACGGTCCGGACCGAACATGCGGCGGGCGAAGGCGGTGATGGTGCCTTTCAGGTCGGTCATAGTGACCCCGGGACCGACGGCGAGGCCTTCCACCTGAAGGAACTGGATTTCGCTGCGGGTGCTGATCGCCTCGTTGCGGTAACACATGCCGGGCAAAATGACCCGCACCGGGTTCGGGGCGAGTTCCCGCATCACGTGGATTTGCCCCGGGCTGGTATGGGTGCGGAGGATGGTGCCGGGGGTGGTGGTGAAAAAAGTGTCCCACATGTCCCGGGCCGGGTGGTGCGGGGGCATGTTGAGCAGTTCGAAGTTGAGGTCGTCGGTTTCGACTTCGCGGGAACGGTATGTCTGGAAGCCGAGCGAGGCGAAAATGCTCGTGACCTGGCGGAGGATTTGAGTCGCGGGGTGGAGTCGGCCGCGGGGGCGGGACCGGCCCGGCAGGGTTACGTCGAGCGGGTTTGTGGTCAGGCTCGTCTGTAACGCGGCTTCCTTCGCCGCGGCCAGGCGGGATTCATATGCCGTCGTCAAAGCGATCTTCACCCGATTCGCTTCCTGCCCATACCCTTTCCGCTCGGCCGGCGGCACGCCACCGATTCTGGATAGTGCCGCCTTCATCTTCCCGTTGTCGCCGAAGTACTTGGTGTTCCAGGCCCGGACGGCGACCTCGTCGGTGCACGCCGCCAGTTCGGCGAGGCCTTCGGATTCGAGGGTTTTCAGCGTATCGAGCGACATCGGCGGGCCTTCGTGCGATCCGGATGGGGGAAAAGATACGGCCCGCGTGTCGAATGGACACACGGGCCGGGGAATGCTGATGGTGGGTTTTCAATCGCCCCCGGCACCTCCTCCGCCGTCGCCGGAGGATTGTCGGGGGTACCACTTTTGGAGCAGGGCCAATTCGACGCCAACGAGGGCATCGGTGTCGAACGGGGCTACGGACCATTCGTCCGTACTGTCGATTACGCCTTCGGCTTGCCCTGCTTCGGCATGTGCTTCCGGGCGAGTTCAACGATTTTATCGAACGTGGCCGGGTCGTGGATGGCAATTTCCGAAAGGGACTTGCGGTCGAGCATGCAGCAGGCCCGCTGCAGGCCGGCGATCAGTTCGCTGTACCGCATGTCCCTCATCCGGCAAGCGGCGTTGATGCGGATGATCCAGAGCCGGCGGTATTGCCGCTTCTTCGCCTTGCGGTCGCGGAACGCGTACACCCGGCCGCGAATGAGCGTGGTGAGGGATTGGCGGAATAGATTGTGCCGGCTGAGGCGGAAACCCTTGGTCAGCTTGCGGAGCCGCTTGCGGCGGAGGGCTTGCGTTTTTCCACTTCCCGAACGGACCATGGCGAAAATCCCGAAGAGTATTTTTGGTTGGAAGGAGACCACGTGCCCCGACACGGCAGTTGCGGGGCGATCGAGCGTGCGGTTTAGTATTCGCCCATTGCGATGAGGTACTTCTTCACGGTCGCGCCGGCGGTAATGCTGGTGCCGCGAAGTTGTCGGCGGCGCTTGCCGGTGAAGTGGGCGTTCAGGTGCCGCTTGCCGCAAATCCCGTGCTTGAGCTTGCCGGAAGCGGTTCGGGAAATCCGCTTTTTGATGCTCTTATTGGTCTTGTTCTTCTTGGCCATGACTCTCTCCGCCGCACCCCGGACGCCGGGGGCGGGTATTGGGGCGAAAGGGGAGTACCGTTGGCCGGTTCCCGCTTGGGAGCTCTTGTTGCTTGAAGGTAATCCGGTCGCGCAACCGAATTCTAACCATCTTATTCATAGAAAAAGAAGGGGCAAACGAAAAGGGAGAAAGTGCGTCTTAAGATAAACGTCGAAGGCCGTAATTGCACGTTTCATAGTACCGAAGTGAGGAGATTCTCTTTCTAATCGTACAAACATTCTTTCATGTGATTGATTCGAGATACACATGTACGCTCGAAAGTGTTCCGGACCCCGAATTCAAGGGCTTTCCTCGCAGCCGTCACGAGCCGTTCCCGGTCTCGGGCCAATTCGGCAATTTTTTCGGCCAGGGATTCGGGTCGCCCCATGGGGGTAGTCCAGCCGGCGGTGGACTCGCGCACGACACCGCGTAACGCCCTGTTGTCGTACCCGACGATCGGAACCCCACAAGACATCACCTCGAGGTACGTGCATGACGGGTCGCCCGACCGGTGGCAACACACGAACAAGTCGGCCCGCGATTTCGTGACCGGGACAAGTTCGGTCTTGAAGTCGAGGACCCCGCCGAGGGTGACGTGGCCGCCGAGACGGTGGCGGTCGATTTCCGACCGTACAAGTGGTTCCGACTCCCCCCCGCCGTAAATCGTCATCTCGAACGGAACTTTCACCCGTCGCAGTGCGACCGCGACTTTGATCAGCTGGTCGGCACCTTTGATGGGGATCAACCGGCCCGAGAAAATCAGCCGGAGTGGGCGACCCGCCCGGCTGACGGCGGCCTTGGTGGCCAATTCCTGTTCTGTTGCCAACAAATCTTCCGTGACCCGGGTGTCGAAGAACAAGAACGGCCGGGCGTTAATAGCTCGATACGCTTCGTAAGTCGGTGTTCCGTTGCACTGGACGCCAGCGGCCAGTCGGATCGCCGCTCGCAGCCGCCGTTCCTGACCGCATTCCCAGAAAAACCGCCTGGCGGCGACTACCGGATTGCGGGTGTCGGCCCGAAGGATTTGAACCCGCGTGCCGAGGGTGTTTTCGGCGACGTAGACGCACCGGACGCCAATCGACTGACAGAGTGAAGCGAGGTGTTTCTGGTGGAAGTGCAACGACCCGAGAACCAGGTGCTGTCCCATCAGCTGTTCCGCGAATAGCGGGTCGAGGAATGAAGAAACGACGAGTTTGAACGGCAGCCGCCCGGGGTCAATTTCAACTTCGTCGAGATTCGATGTCGGCAGGGTCGTAGGTTCGGCCACGACTGACACTGGCCCGTTCCAATGTTCGACGTATTTCTTCATCCCGTCCATAAACTTACCGGTGAATACGACGCCCCCCGGAGTCGTTCGGACGGGGAGCGCCGATATCACCGTGAGTGAATGGCTTTTGTCCATAGTTCAGCTCTTAGGCGGTCGCCAGCGCGAAGGGTGTGCCTATGTGGGACGACCGCTCGGAGAATTGGAGCCTATTCCGAACAAACGGTACCTACCACCAGTTTTTCGAGCTGGCGTGTTTTCCCGATCGTTCGATACGCCCGATCAAGGCCGACGACCGGTTCGACGGTCCAGACGGGTCGAACCGGGGCATTCCTAGGTGACGAGTAATTTACTTTTTCCCCCCGCCGCCCCCCGTCCCCTTCGGGGCGAGCATGGCCGTCATCTGCTTGCCTTCCATCGACGGCGGTTTTTCGATCTTGCAGACCTCCTGCAGCTTCTCCATGACCGAGGCCATGATCCGCCGGCCCTCTTCGATATGCTGCATTTCCCGGCCGCGGAACTGCACCTTGATCAGTACCTTGTCGCCGTGTTCCAGGAAACCCCGGGCCTGCTGAACCTTGGTGTCGATGTCGTGCATTCCCGTCTTGGGCCGCACGCGGAGTTCCTTCAACTTCTGCTGGTGTGTTTTCTGGTGGGCCTTCTTGGAAAGCTCGTACTTGTGCTTTCCGTAATCCATGATTTTGCAGACGGGCGGGTGCTCGGACGGCGCGATTTCGACCAAGTCCATGCCCGCCTCGCGGGCCATTTCCATCGCCTGCAACGTGGGGACGATGCCGTGCTGCTCCCCTTTGTCGCCGATCAGGCGAATGGGGGAAATGCGGATCCGCTCGTTCATCCGGGGGGTGTTGCGGTCGTCCTTACGGGGTGGGGCGTTGCGATCGAACGGGGGGATGTGGAGGCTCCTTTCACTGGGGCACGAAAGTGGGCCGGAAGTGGCGAACAACGCCACCGGGGAGGGCCGCCAACAAAGAAGAGTGGCGGTCTACCCTTTCCGGGCCGCATTCTTAACTACATATCCTTAACGCGATTCCGTTCGCCCGTCAACGGGGAGGACGGAATTCGGGGGCTATCGGCGTACCCCCTCCCGGCTCGCCAGGAAGTGCAGACCAGAATACCATTCCAGTAGCCGTCCTCCGGACCGACTCTATGCCCTCGCCCGCCATCGAAGTTCAGGAACTGAGCAAGGACTACGGCCCCGTGAAGGCCGTGGACGCGGTGTCGTTCGCGGTCGAGCCGGGAGAACTCGTTGGGTTTCTCGGGCCGAACGGGGCGGGGAAGTCCACCGTCATGCGGATTCTGACGACCGTGCTGCCCGCCTCCCGCGGGTACGCCCGGCTCGCCGGGTTCGACGTGATGACCGAATCGATGGACGTCCGGCGGAATGTGGGCTATTTGCCGGAAAGCGTGCCACTCTATGGCGAAATGCGGGTCGAAGAATATCTCGGCTACCGGGCGAAGTTGAAAGGCGTGGACCGCACGGCCCGTGGCAGGCGGGTGGAGACGTGCTTGGAGCGGTGCCGCATTCGCGAAGTCCGTCGGAGACTGCTCACCACACTTTCCAAAGGCTACCGCCAGCGCGTCGGCCTGGCCGACGCGCTGATCTCCGACCCCCCGATCCTGATTCTCGACGAACCGACGTCCGGGCTCGATCCGATCCAGATTGACGAAACTCTGCGCACCATTCGCGACTTGAAGGGCAAGCACACCGTCCTCTTTTCGCACCACATTCTGCCCGAAGTGGAAAAGGTCTGCGACCGGGTCATCATCATCAACAAGGGCCGCATCCGGTTCGACGACACGCTCTCGGCCATCGCCGCCCGGGAACCGGTGATGGTGGTCGAAGTCCGCGGCCCGGCGGAACCGGTGCGGGAATTTTTAATGCACGAACCGGGCGTGGCGGGGGTCGATTCCCGCGGAGAATCTGAGGGGGTTGCGGCGTTCGAGGTGCATACTGTCGGACGCCACGACCTCCGCGAACACCTGACGAAACGGCTGGTGGAACGAAACTGGGGCGTCCGCCGGGTGGACCTTCGCCGCGAGACGTTGGAAGATACCTTCATGAAAGTGGTGGTGCGAGGCGGGTAAAAAGTGGGACACGTTTCCAACGTGTCCGGATGCTGACTCCTACGGACACGTTGAAAACGTGTCCCACGAAACAAAATGACCGAACCGTCCGAAAACTTCACTGAAACGGAATACCGCACCGCTGCTGCGGCAGCACCGTCCACGCTGACGGCGGACGAACCCTCGTTCGCCCGCATCCTTTCCATCCTCGGCCTGTTCGCCTCCGTGCTCGGCATCGCCGCGATCGTCGCCAACCAGTACGGCCCGCGGATGATCACCACGCCGCTGGGTGTACTCCTTTGTGCCGTCGGATTCGGTTTCCTCCTATTCCACGCGTTCCGCGATACCGACATCGACATCCGCCGGATGTACGGCATGGCCGGAGGCGTCGTCATCTTGGCGGCGATCGTCCTCTCCCTGATCCCAGGACACTTCGACGACAAAACCCCCCGCATCCTCGGCTACTACTTCCTCCCCTGGGGCGCGGCCCTCGGCTGCCTCGGATTACTGTTCCTGATCGCGTTTACCCGGGCCGAAACGGACGACGTGCTGCGCAATACGGGCCTCAACGGCCTGCTCGTTCTCGGCGCGTGCCTGACGATCGGGCCCGTCATCGTGGGGACCGTGTGGCGGGAAACACTTTTGGGAGTCGGGCCGATACTGGCCCTGCTCGGCCTGCTGGCTTTGGGCGGCGTATTCGCCCGGACGGATTTGAATCTCGGCCGGGGCCGCTCGGCCGCAATCGGATTGGGCGTGCTCGGTGCCATTGTCTTCACCGTCGCGATTGCTTTCTCCGTCTTTCCGACACTTCTGCACGACGGCCCCGCTGCCCTGAAGCGCCCGAACCAAACGTACGACGCGTGGAAGGTCGTTGGCCGGACGGTGATGATTCTGCTCTGCATGGGCGGGGCCGCACTTTCCTGGAAATGCCGGTCCTGGCACCCGTGGACACGCGGCGGGTTGCTTGTCGTCAGTCTCGCGGCCGCCGCGGTGTTCGCGTTTGCCTGCTTCGACGCCCCACTCAAGACAGTGCCAAAGCCCTTTCTCGTTCCGCACGGCCTCATCCTCGCTGCCATCGGCCTGCTCTACCTCGGCGTTTCTCTCGGGGCTGTTTCGGACAACAACTTCATCGTCCTCACTCGTCGGGAACTTGCCGCATACTTCCTCTCCCCGATCGGCTACATCGTGCTCGGTGCAATGACCGTCGTTGGCGGCATCGGGTACTCGATTTTCCGCGGCCTCATGCTCGGTGATGAAACCCGCACCAACGGCTTCATCGAACCCGTCCTCGAGCCCATCCTCGGGAATTTCGTGCCCGGGACCGTCATCGGTCCGCTCGTCGTTCCCGTGCTCGTCGCCGCCCTCACCATGCGGCTCTTCAGCGAAGAAAAGCGGTCCGGCACACTCGACGTGCTGCTCACCGCCCCGGTCTCGGATGCGACCGTCATCGCCGGTAAGTTCTTCGCCTGCTGGCTCTTCTTCCTCGTCTGCTGGCTGCCGCCCTGCCTCATGCTCATCGGGTTCCGCGTCGACAACGGCGAGCCGTTCGACTTCCGCCCGCTCCTGACGTTCTACCTCGCCGTCGGTTTGAGCGGGGCTGCATTCGTCGCCATTGGCATGTTTTTCTCCAGCCTGACCCGGAATCAGATCGTCGCCGCGTTTCTGACATTCATGGTCCTCATGCTGCTCATGGCCGCGATCTGGAACCGATTCGTACCCGGCCTCCATCCGTCGATCAAACTGGTCCTCGACCGCATTGCCTTCATGCGACTTTGGCAGGCTGCCCTGACCGGACAACTGCTCGTCAAAGACGGCGTATTGTTTCTGACCGTGGGGGCATTCTTTTTATTCCTGACGGCGAAATCGCTCGAAGCCCGGAAGTGGACGTGACCCGATGAGTGACCTGCCCGAAACCCGCAGTCCGGTGGCCGATTACCTGGCCGCGAACCGTAAGCCCCTCGCCACGCTGCTGTTCGTGGTCGGTGCGATTATCGCCCTCCTCGGCCTCTATTCCGTCGGCGTCAAATCCGGGATTCAAGCCGCAATATCCGCCAAAAAGGACAAGGAGCCGGACGCAGCGGAAAAGATCAACCCGGAGGTACTGAAGTCGGGCGACGCGACCAAGGTGGATTATGCCGTGGCGGGAGTACTGGGCCTGTTCGCCGGGTTGGCGTTGATCGCCGTCGGCGTGTGGGTCTCGAACCGTGCCCCCGGAACCCTCGCCCCGACCGACGCCCGGGTCGCCCTGCTCACCGCCGGCGGGTCGCTCGGGTTTTTCCTGATGATTCTCGGCCTCTGGCTGACCTACTCCTGGTTCCAGCCGCTCGTCGACTGGCTCGACAAGGGGGAACGGAATGGGGCGAAGTGGCCCGTCCTTGCCGTTGCCGTCTTCCTCGCCGGCGGGGCGCTCGCCTTTTTCTCCGCCCTGCCGGCCCGGTCGGAAGAGCGGACAAACCCCACCATCCGAAAGCTCGTTTACGCCTCGAATCTGGTCCTCTCCTCCCTGCTGCTGCTCGTCGCCCTCGTCGCGGTCAACGTCTTCGTCTCCCTCCGCGTGCCGAACGCCCTCGATACGACCGAAGGCGGCTTCTACACCTACGAACTAAGCGAGGCGACGAAGGACTATCTGGCCAAGCTCGACCGCCCGGTGACGGCGTACGTCACCATCCCGCGGGCCGGGGAAGACCACATCACGCGGGACACTTATCGTCTGCTGGAAGCCTGTGCCGCCGCGAACCCGGACAAGTTCAAACTCCGCCCGCTCTCCCCCGCCACCGACCGAGACGAATTTCTCCGCCTTGCGACAAAATTTCCCCAAGCCAACATGCGAACCGACCCCGGTATTCTGCTCGTCGCGGGGGCGGACGAGTCGGCGTTCGCGTTCATCCGCGACATCGACCTCGCCGAGTCCCAACTCGGACGCCAGTCCCGCGACGTCTTTCAGGGCGAGGCGAAGCTGACCCGGGAACTCCTTTTCCTCGCGGAAGGCAAGGCCAAGGCCGCGGTTTATTTCACGACGGGCAGCGGGGAATTGTCCGTCGCGGCGGGGGAGCGATCGCGGCGGTCGGCCTCCCGGCTCCGGACCGTACTGGAGAAGAATAACGTCGAGGTCAAAACGCTCGCGGCGGGGATTGAAGCCGTCGCGGTGCCGGACGACGCCGCGATGGTGGTGGTCGCCGACCCGACCCAGGGATTGCCGGAAAAGCTGGTCGCGGCGATTCAGAAGTACATGACGCAGCCCGGGAAGACCGGGAAGAAGGGCAAGCTGATATTGATTGCCGGCCCGCACCCGATTCCGGGCACGAACAAAGGCGTCGCCCCGACGGGGCTGGAAAGTCTTCTCGCGACGTTCGGCGTTCACCTCGACCCCGGATACCTACTTGCCCGGTCGTCCGCCAACATTCCTTACGAGATCGCCATCGGCATCCCGAGCGACGAACAAATCCTGGCCGGCAACCCGATCGCCCTGGCATTCGGGAACTGGAGGATCGGGCTGGAGAATTCGCGCGTCGTCACGGCCGCTTCCAACCCCAACGGTCCGATCTCGGCCGCGACGCTGCTGAGCACGCCGCCGGGCGGGGTGAGCTGGATCGAGCCCGACCCGCCGACCGATCCGGTGAAATCGATCAAGGCCATGCAGGCGAACGTGTCGCTGATGAAAGACTGGCGCGTGAGCCAGGAGGCCCGGTCGCTGGCGGTGGTGGTCAAGGAGGGTGACGTCAGCCGGGCCGTGGTCGTCGGCTGCGGCGAACTGTTCGTCGACCGCCCCGACCGGGGCGGGGGCGACACGTCGTTCCCCGCCGAGCTTTTCGCCAATGCCGTCGACTGGCTTCGCGACCGCCCGGCCGTCGCCAACATCGCCAACAAAACTTACGGCCGGTACAACGTGAAACCCGACCCGGGATTCGTCCGAGGGACACTCGTCCCGGTCGGCCTCGTCCTCTTCGCCGTGCTCGCCCTCGGCACCGGAGTCTGGGTGACGCGGAGGAAATAACATGAACTTCCGCCTCACCGCGATCCTCCTCGGCGTCGTCGCCCTCGCCCTTCTGGGCATGCTCGCCTTTTTGTTCCTATCGCCCGACAAGGCGATGCCGGACCTGGCGTTGGAAACCCTGGCCGGGGTGAAGGCGGACGAAATCGACACGGTCGAAATCAAGCGGACGCGACCGAAAGCCGAGACGCTGATTTTCACCCGGGAAAAGGGCGGCCCGTGGACCGTGCGCGAACCCGAGGCCCGGCTCGACCAGGCCTCGGTCAACGACCTCGTCCGCGACCTTCTGGCGGCCCGGCCGACCACGCACCCCGACCTGACCGACGACCCCAAGCCGCTGGGTCTGGAAAAGCCTTCGATCGAGGTGACCCTGCGAACGGGGGCGGACCGCTCGGCGACGCTCCGCATCGGCAACACGACGTTGGGCGGGGCGCGGGCGGCGACGTTCGTCGCGACGGGATCGGACCCCGCCCGCCCGTTCGCCGTGGCAACGACGTCTTTGTCCGCGTTATTCAAGGACGGGGCTACGGTCGAAGGGGAGGCTTGGAAGCACGCGAAGGATTTGGCGGATTTCCGGGCCAAAGCCCTGTTCGGCATGGGCGGAACCTCGCTGACCGACGCGAAAGCTCTGAAACTGAAGCGTGGCAAGGCGTCGCTTTCGCTGACGAAGGACGCGACCGGGGCGTGGGTGTTTGCCGAACCGGCCGGGCTCGGCGACGCGGACGTTAACGGCGACTCCGCCGCCAATTCGGCCGTCTTCACCGGGGTCCGCCCGCTATTGCTCTACCTTGCCGGTCTGCAGGTCTCAAGCCCCGCGGACTTCCTAGAAGACGTCTCGAAAGCCGACGAAAAGAAATTCGGCCTCGACCCCGACGACCCCGCCGTTGTCCGGATCGACTTCACCCCGCCGAAGGGGCCGACTGAAATCCTTTACGTCGGCCGAAAAGTCGACGAGAAAGCCGTCCCGACGGTTTACTATGCCAAGCGGCTCGGCGACTCGGCCGTCGTGAAAGTGCGAACCGACCAGATCGACGTTCTGGCAAAAACCATCGCCGATCCGGACGCGTTGCGGAACCGCGACCTCCTGTCGGACGGCGACCGGGAGAACGTCGACGCGATCGATCTGACCGTCGGCAAGGCCACGGTGAGCCTGCGAAAAGTCGTTCGCGGGAAACAAAAGGAATGGGTTCTCCTCGGCGGTACGGGCGAGCCGCCGGTTGCCAATCCGCGGGCCGTCGACGATCTGGTGAAGGCTCTGGCCCGGCCGCGGGTCATCGTCACGTTTCCGCCGCCCCCGTTCGACGCGGCGTTCGCGCCCGCCGAAGTGAAATGCGTCGTGACCGCGTGGGCAAACGGGCTCGACGCCGGGGGGAAGCCGGACGCCAAGCCCAAGGGAAAGCCGATCGTTCTGACGTTCGGAAAGACGGACGGCGACCGGGTGTTCGTCAAAAAGGAATCGGGCGGCCGTACGGCCGTGGGTACGGTCCCCGCCCCGCTCCTCGCCGCGGTCGCCAAATCCCGGTTCGATTTCCTCGACCCGAAAATCCCGTCGTTTGCCACGAATTCGATCGTCCGGCTCGCTTATAACAAAGGATCCGTCCAAATCGAATTGGAGAAGGACGACAAGCCGAACGCGGAGTTTCCGCTGGGGAAGTGGGCCTGGACGAAGCCGGACGGGTTGAAGGGAAAGACAGCCGACGCGATGAAAGTGCGGGCTTTGTTGGCCGTGGCGGCGACGTTATCCCCGGGCAAGGTCGTGGCGGAAAACCCGACCGAAGCCGACTGGAAGCGATTCGGCCTCGACCCGAAAGCCGGACCGCGGTTGAAGGTGGCCGTGACGCCGAAAGCGGAAAAGGAACTCGTTTACGAATTCGGAACGGAGACCGCGGACAAGGCGTACGTTTATGCCCGTCACACCGACGGCACTCTCGTCTACACGATTCCGCGAGTCGTTTACGACCGGTTCCAGACGGAAGACTTGGCAGCCGAGTCCGCGGTGCCGAAGCGGGAGGTCGCACCCGCTCCCCGGCCACACAAGTAGCCGGCCGCTACTCCACCACTTCGCCCATCTTGAACACCGGCAACAGCAGCCCCGCGACGACGGCGAGCACGGCACACGCCATGATCAGCAGCATCATCGGTTCAAGCAGCTTCACCATCAGGTCGAGCTGGCGCGACGTCCGCTTTTCCAAGCTTTCGGCAATGTCGATCAAAACCTTCTCGAGGTTGTTCGACTCCTCGCCGACCGCGATCATTTCGACGACGTCGGTCGGGAAGTACTTGCACTTACGGAACGGGTCGGCCAGTTTTTCGCCGGCGGTGACGTTCTCGGCGGACTGCTCGATGGCGGCAGACAGCACCCGGTTACCGGTCGAGTCTTTCGAGATCGACAAGGCCTTCAGGATCGGGATGCCGTTATGCAGCATCGTGCCGAGGATGCGGGTGAAGCGGGAAAGGGACAAGGCGAGGAAGACTTTCCCGGCCAGTGGAAGACGGAGCCGCAT
>DASXPC010000027.1:0-19463 GCA_036493815.1 Fimbriiglobus sp.
ACCAAAAAGCTCAAATGGTGCGCGGCGTGAACACAATTCAGTTGGACCCATTCTTCTTTCGTCAGCCGACCGAAAAACGGGGACGGAATTGGATTCCCCGAGAGTCCCGTCGCACGTTCGACGGTCCGCTTGTAATTCGTAACCGCGGCCTGGTCGTCCCCGCTGGGATTCGGGACCGACTGCGGCATCGTCGGCCGCGCGTCCGGCAACCGTCCTTCTGCCAGGTATTTGCGAAACAACCTCGGACCCACCGTGTTACGTGCGATCCACATGAGCATCCGAATTGGCAAGGGACCTCGGGGGTATCCATCCATGGCATACCCCAGCCAATTTGCCAAATGCCCGGTCACCTGTGCCAAGTCCCATTTCCCCGTCTTTTCATACCCGACCGCGTACAACCGCTCCGCGTCCGCCACCGCGGCATCGAGCGAATGAAACGTCAGCGTGCGGCGGGCAACCATTATGCGAGTGCCTCCGATCCCGCGATCAGTTCGCTAATTTCCTTCGTAATGTTCGCCTGCCGCGTCCGGTTGTAGACCCGGCTGATGCTCTTGATCAGTTCGCCGGCGTTCTCGGTCGCGGCCTTCATCGCCACCCGGCGGGCGATCTGCTCGCTTACCGCCGCGTCGAGGAAGCACTTGAACAGCCGCACCTTCAAGGCCACGGGAACCAGTTCGTCGAGGATCTCCACGGCACTCGGCAAGAACTCGTAATCGACCTTGGTCGCAGCGACCGGGACCGCGTGCCCGCTTCGAATTTCCTCCTTCGTCTCGACCTTGACCGACGACAGCGGTAGGAGTGTTTCGACCATCGACGTCTGCTTCGCCGCGCTGAAAAACTTCTGGTACGCCACCACGACTTCATCGACCGCACCGGAGACGTAGAGTTCGATGTATCGCGTGGCGAGTTTTTCCACGTCGCCAAACGTCGGCTTGTCTTCGAAGTGGGTAAACGTGTGCGTGGCTTGGTAGCCCTGGAAGCGGAAGAAGTTCATCCCCCGTTTTCCGGAGACTTCCAGGTCGAACGGAATGCCGTCGGCTTTGAACTGACGAATCCGGCCTATTGCCTCGCGGATAATCCCGCCGTTGTACCCGCCGCACAGGCCTCGGTTCGAGGTGACAACGAGGATGAGGGCTTTCTTCACCTGCGGCCGAACCGCCAAGAGTGGATGGCTGACGTCGCCGGCATTCTGGCTCAAGTCCGCCGCCAGTTCCGCAATCTTACGCGTGAACGCGTCCGCTTCGGTCGCCCGCTTCGCGGCCCGTTGGAACCGCGACCCGGCGATCAGTTCCATCGTCTTGGTGATCTTCCGGATGTTCCGGACCGCCTTGCGGCGTTTCACCAGGGCTCTTAAATTCGCCATGAGTTTCTAGTTCCAAGTTCCAAGTCTCAAGTTTCAGAATCCGGGTTCGCCGTGGAACTGGAAACTCTGAAACTTGAAACACGGGTTAGGCCTTGTATTGCGGCTGGAACGCATCGATGGCCGCGGTCAATTTCTTCGCCACGTCGTCGGTCAACTTCTTTTCCTTTGCGATCAGTTCTTTCACTTCCGGCATTTGATCCTTCATGAACGCGAGGAATTGACTCTCCCAATTCCGCACCTGTTTAGCGGGGACTTTGTCGAGTGCCCCGGTGTTACCGGCGTAGATTACCATGATCTGATCGACGACATTTAGCGGCTGGTACTGGCCCTGTTTGAGGATTTCGACCATGCGGTAGCCGCGGTCGAGTTGGGCTTGTGTGGCCTTGTCGAGTTCGGTGCCGAGCTGTGCGAAGGCCTCGAGTTCGCGGAACTGGGCGAGGGCGAGTTTCAAACCACCGGCCACGCGCTTGTCCTTCATGGCGGCGATCTGGGCGTTGCCACCGACGCGGCTCACCGAGATCCCAACGTCAACGGCCGGGAGCACGCCGGCGTTCTTCAGTTCCGGTTGCAGGTAAATCTGCCCGTCGGTGATCGAGATCACGTTCGTCGGGATGTACGCGGAAACTTCGCCGTCGAGCGTTTCGATGATCGGCAGGGCGGTGAGCGACCCGCCCGAAGTCGGAATGCGGGCGAGCTTCGTGCCCGGGAATTCTTTCAGGGCGTGTTCGGCTTCTTCCTTCCCGGCCGGGCCGAGGTAAACTTTGCCCGGTTCGTTTTGGCCGCGTTTGGCTTTCGGATTGGCGGCGGAGTTCACGCCCCAGTTTTCGGCGGTCTTGCTGGTGTCCGCGTCGGCCGGGATGATCACCCATTTGTCGGCCAATTTGGCCGACCGTTCGAGGAGCCGACTGTGGCAGTAGAAGACGTCGCCCGGGTACGCCTCGCGGCCCGGCGGCCGACGGACTAGGAGCGACAACTGCCGGTACGCCGCGGCTTGCTTAGACAGGTCGTCGTACACGCACAACGTGTCCCGGCCTTGCTCGTACATAAAGTACTCGGCCATCGCCGTGCCGGCGTACGGGGCGTAGTATTGCACCGGCGCCGAGTCCGCCGCCGACGTCGCGACCACAATCGTGTAATCCATCGCCCCGAGTTCACGGAGTTTCTCGACCACTTGGGCGGTTTTCGATTCCATCTGCCCGCACGCCACGTAGATGCAGATCACGTTTTCCGACTTCTGGTTCACAATCGTGTCCAAGGCGATCTGAGTCTTACCGGTTTTGCGGTCGCCGATGATGAGTTCCCGCTGGCCCCGGCCGATGGGAGTCATGGCGTCGATAGCCTTGATCCCGGTTTGCAGGGGTACCTTCACAGGCTGCCGGTCGACGATGCCCGGGGCGTTCGACTCGACCAGCCGCGTTTTCGTGGTGAGGATCGGCCCCTTGCCGTCGAGCGGGTTGCCGAGCGGGTCTACCACTCGGCCGATCATCGCCTCGCCGACGGGAACGGAGAGTAGTGCCCCCGTTGTGCGGACCTCCATCCCCTCACGGATTTTGAGGTAATCCCCCATCACGATGACCGCGACGGAATTCTCCTCAAGGTTGAATGCAATACCTTTGATGCCGGCGGCCGGGAAGTCGACGAGTTCCCCGGCCATGACGTCCGTGAGGCCGTAGCACCGGGCGATGCCGTCGCCGACCTCGAGTACCCGACCGACCTCGCGGGTGTCGGCGCGGGATCGGAACTGGCCGATTTCGGCCTCAAGAACAGAAGCGATCTCGTCGGCTTTGAATCTCATGGGTTCCTCGCGCCGTCAGTTGGGTGCGGAGCGTTTGCAGTTTGGTTCGAACGGAAGTATCGAACACCTTGTCGCCGACCCGGACGATCATTCCGCCGATCAGTTCGGGCGTATGCCTGACGACGACGATCGGCGTTTTGCCCGATACGGCGGCCAACGTTTTCGCGACGTCATCTTGCTGGGCCTGAGTCAGCGGGGAAGCAGCCTCGACCAACACATGGACCCGATCCGCGGCCACGTCGCGAAGCGACCGGTAGGCAATCGCAATCAGCCGAACCAGACCCAGCCGGTCCTTACGGTTCAATACACGCAGAAAATCGGAAAACAGCGGCGTAACGTTGCCATCGAACACTTTGGCCAACACTGCGTCTTTCTTTTCACGGGAAAGTGCAGGGTTTTCAAAGAATTCTTCCAGGTTCGGATGCGAATCAATGACTTCACGGAGCAGGGATTGAAACTGATCTCCGACTTCGTCGGCCTGACCCTTGGACTCGGCCACGGCTAACAAGGCTTCGGCATACGTTCGGGCGATCCGTCCGACGGCCCGGCTGGAAGCGGCCCGGAGCTGTTGGTCTTCCGCCAACTGCTTGAACGTTTCCTGTTCGCTCGGCGTCTCGGGCACGGGCAGTGTCTCCAGGGCTTACACCAGGGTGGCTTTTTTCAATTCCGCCAGCGATTCGTCCAAAAGCATCCGGTGGTCGTCCGCCGAGATGTGGCGGGTCAACGTCTTCGCCGACAGTTTTGTCGCCAAATCCACCGACTGCTGGTAAATGTCGGCCAGGGCCGCGTCCTTGGCGGATTCAATCTCCCGCTTGGCCCGTTCCCTTTCGGCCGCGGCTTCCCTGGCCCCGGTTTCCCGTTCCTTCGCCCGGAGTACTTCGGCGTCGCGCCGGGCCTCGTCCATCATGGCCCGAATCTTATCCTGAGCCGCGGCGAATTCGGCCTGGAGTTGGGCCCGCACCGTTTCGGCGTCGGACTTCGCCTTCAATGCGTCGTCCTTCAACGCTTGGAGCCCCGCCTCCCGATTATCGAGCCCCTCCGAAATTTTCGGCCAGGCGTACTTGAACAGAATGAAGCACATCAGTCCGAAAACGATCAGCGTGAAGATGCCGAGGTCGTACCGTTTGAGGGCCATGAAGTAGAGGCCCTGCTTCTCCCCGCCGTGCGAATCGGCAGCCTTGTGCTCGGCCGTAGTCGGCGGTTCCTCCCCGGCGGCGTCGGACGCACGGCCGGGGCCGGAAGCTACGGCCAGCGCCAAGCCGCACGAGACGGCAAATAACCACACCCGCATGGCGGCCTCCCGAATAAGTGACCCGTGTGGCAACCCCGACCGCGGCTTACAGGAACAGGGCCACTAGGCAGAGGACGATGGCGATGATCCCGGCCCCTTCGACCAGGCCTGCCAAGATGAACATCACCCCCTGGATTGCCCCGCTCTGCTCAGGCTGGCGGGCGATGCCGGAAAGGGCGGCGAACCCGATCAGACCGAGTCCGATGCCGATCCCGACGATCGACAAGCCCATGCCGATGGTGGCCATGGGGGCGTTCGACGCGGCCGCCGGGGCGGCTGCCGGCGCCTGGGCCGATGCCGGGCCGACCGCCAGCAAGAGGAAGGCAATCGCCACGAAGTAGACGAGAGACTGTCGCATGATCGTTGCGCCCTTTCGAGGTTAAAGTCTGCCCATTAATGGGGCGGGTGTTTGGCCAGGCCGATGTAGATCGCCGACAGGAACGTAAAGATGAACGCCTGGAGCCCGGCGATGAAGATCTCGAGCAGGCTCAGGGCGACGTTCAACAGGACGCTGAAAAAAGTCACCGGCCAGTACATCCAGTCCTGGCCCGCCGCGGCCGGGATCTGGTAGAGCGGGTCGTCGACGAATCGGATGAAGAACAGGATCACGAACAGCACGGTGTGCCCGGCCAGCATATTCGCGAACAAACGCATCGCCAACACGAACGCCCGGATGAACGCGGTCAGGTACTCGAGGCCCGTCATGAAGACTTTCAAAACCCATTCGAAGATTTTCATCCCCACCCCGCCTTCCAGATGCACGTGCGGGGTGAACGTCTTCAGATAGCCCTTACCCCCGTGCTCTTTGATCCCGGCGGCGTGGATGATTACGAACACGATCAGGGCGAGGGCCCCCGTGACGTAAATGTGGGCGGTGGGCGACGGCATGTAAGGAACGAGGCCGAACAGATTGCAGACGAAGATGAAAAGGAACAGGGTGGTAAGGAACGGCACGTACTTATTCGATTCGTCGCCGAGGGCGGGGACGGCGATCTTGTCGCGGACGAAAAACAGGAGCGTCTCGAAGAAGTTCCAAACCCGCCCCTTCGGCAATTCCCCCGATCGCATCTTGGCCGCGAGCCAGAACATCATCCCCGTGACGACAAGGGCACTCAGCAAAAGGAAAATCTGGAACTTGGTGAATGGGGAGAGGTGGATCACCAGCCCGGCGGATTCGAGGATGGTGATGTGGTCGGAGTCCACCACGTGCTCGAACGGATCGAATTTGGCAGCGGCGAAGAGTTGAGAGGTCATGCCGCGTCCCCCTTCGTCGGACCCCAAAAATATCGAGCCAGTACGACAGTTTCCGCAACCAGTGTCGCGAGGTAGGTACCGAGCACCCAAGCCCAAAACCCGTACTTCATTTCGCGAAACGGGGTGACGGCCCAAAACGCCGCTACCCCACCCCCCAAGGCCGAAACCGTACGAATCGCCATTCCGACCGTCATTCCCACAAGGCCCGCATACTTAGTTCGAGTCGTCAACCACCCCGTACCCCACACCGTTACGAAGGCGGGTGGAATGCAAAGCAAAACAGCCACCACCCCAGCATAAGCATGCAGAGGATTCCAAATCCAACCAACCAATCCGGCCAACCCCAGTATCGCAAGCCCCACTAAGATCAACGGAGTCGTTCCGGGGCGCGTCATGTCGCGATACCGTCCGGCTTCGTGAACGACTTGGCGTACCTCGTCAAATGAAACATTGCGATGGCAAAACCGAACAACGTCAACCCGACCGTACCCCACGGCCAACCGTTCGTCAGATAATCAATCAACACTCCCAAAAGCGTGCAACCCGTGATTTCAGATCCGACGGCGAAAACGCCACTTTTAAGCGACGGCGGCTTTGCCGGCCGATCAACGGCCATTTTCCAGTCCCTGTCTAACGACGATTCTGGGCGTATCGACGGGTGGTCGTGTCCAATTCTCGGAACGCGGAAGGAAACGTCAACGGGGCAGGTTGTGAATTTTTTCACGAACCAACAACACGGCACGGAAAACGTAGCCCGAGTCTGGAATCGGACAGAACCAAATGACAGTCGGGATTACCCCAGTCCGCGCAACCGTTGTTTTTTTCCCGAAAAACGTGACCATAACCACCGTTCCGTTCATTTCATGTTGACATCGGGAAGGTGTTTTTTTTAGAGTAACAGTGGCTGAAATCGAATTTCCGTAACCCGCTACGTTGTAGGAAATTCACGCCGAATTCCTCCGACTCGAATCCCCTCAATTCACTGGTAAAATACTTCCAAGGCATTTCGTGACAAGAAGTTACGACAAGAAAATTCTGGCAATCTTGTACAAGATCCGCGAGTAAATGTGCGAATGGTTCGTAGAATGATGATGGCAAGTTAGTTCGGGTCGAATCGTCGCCGGGAAGGATTCCGGGGACAACTCCGCTCAGGGAAGAACCCCGTGAACCCGAACCCGCGTGCCTCTCGCCGAGAGCACGGCGGGGAGAGTCTGCAGATGAAGAAAGTGAACAAACCTGTACGTGGACGAAATAAGCCCGCGGTTAAGTCGGCGTCCCGGGTTTCGTCGCCTAAACGGGGAAAGACCAAATCCCCGGCCCCGTCACGGCATAGCAGCAAGACAAGGAAAAGCATCCCCACACCGAAACCGACGAATAAGTCTACCGCACGGATTGCCCCCGTCGCCCATACCAACGGAACGCACACCAAACCGGCGTCCGCCAAGTCCGCGACCGCACCGGCGATCAAATCCAACATTCTACCCAAGCCTTCGTTCAGTCCGGCCACGCCGAACAAGCTGCTTCCGCCCAAAGTCGAATACAAGCCGATCGCACCGGCACGGATCGAAAGCGTCATCCCGCCGGAAAAAGATTTGTCTACGGGCAAAGGGGGCAAACCCGGTGGCGGGACGACCAAGGACCGTATCGTCCTCATGGTGCCGGACCCGTTCTGGCTCCATACCTATTGGGAACTCTCTTACCAGTCCGTGCAACGGGCCGAAGTGGCGTTGGGACAAGACTGGCTCGGGGCGAAACCGATCATCCGTCTCTTCGACGTGACGTCGCAGGACACCACGAGCACCTCGGAAACACCTCTGAGGGACATCAACGTCCACGGCGGGTGCAGCCACTGGTACATCGACGTGCCGCAACCGCCCCGCAGCTACCGAGCGGACATCGGCTACCTTTCCCGGCGCGGGCAGTTTTATGTATTGGCCCGTTCGAATGTGGTCACGCCGCCGAAAGCGGGGGCGAGCGAAACGATCGACGACGCCTCCTGGGCCGCCGACATTGACGACAAGTCGGCCGAGCGAATCCTGGCGATGTCAACCGGGTTTGAGAGTTCCGGCGGGCCTCCGCAACTGAAGGAATTGTTTGACGAACAGTTCCGCAAACCGCTGAAGGACGCGGCGTTCGGAACCGGGGCGACGCTGCCCGGCAAACTCCGGAAGTTTTTCTTCGACCTCGACGCCGAACTGATCGTTTCCGGCCGCACCGATCCGACCGCCAGCGTAACCTTACAGAACGAACCGGTCAAACTTCGTCCGGACGGCACGTTCACCATGCGATTCAGTCTGCCCGATAGTCGGCAGATTATCCCTGCCGTGGCCACGGCCACCGACGGGATGGAAGAGCGGACGATCGTCCTCGCCGTCGAACGGAATACCAAACACCTCGACCCGATGATCCACGATTTGTACGGCGAACCGTAACACCCATTCCCGGACCCGAAGTCCGGGGTTTTTCACCGCATGATCCGGAATCCTCTTCTCCGGTCCATCCCATTCACCGCATTGACCGGTTTGGAATTCCCGTCCGAACCGCAACCACCAAGATCTGACTATTCGCTCGTTCGAATTTCCCGTCGGGCGATGGCGACGACGTTTGAAGTCGCGTTGCCGTATGGAGCCCCGCACGCCGTCGCCGCCGCCGAGGCGGCGCTCGATCTCATCGATGCCGTCGAGGATCAACTCACCGTCTTCCGCGATTCCAGTGAAGTCGTCAACGTGAACGCCCGGGCCGCAAGTGAAGCGGTGCCGGTCTCCGATTCCCTGTTCCAACTACTCGAAACCTCGGCCTCCCTTTCGCAGGAAACGGGCGGGGCGTTCGACCCGGCCACAGGTGCGATGACGAAAGCGTGGGGGTTCTATCGCCGGGAAGGTCGCGTACCCCCACCGGCCGAGCGGAAGGCTGGGATGCACGCGTCCGGGATGCGACACGTCCTCCTCGACCGAGAAAATCAAACTGTTAAGTTCCGCCGGCCCGGGTTGGAAATGAATTTCGGCGGCATCGGCAAAGGCTATGCCCTCGACCGCGCGGCCGAGATCCTTCGGCGCGAATGGGGTATCCGTAGTGCATTACTTCACGGCGGCGGTAGCAGCGTCTACGCCATCGGCCACCCGCCCGGCCAACCCGAGGGGTGGGTCATCGACTTGAAACATCCAACGGATGATCGGCGGACTTTGGGTTCCGTTCGGCTGAAGGACGAAGGATTGGGTACGTCGGCTGCCACCTTCCAGTATTTCGTCTACAAAGGAAAGAAGCTGGGTCACGTGCTCGACCCGCGGGCGGGTTGGCCGGCCCGTGGGATCGCTGCCGCGACCGTAATCGCTCCAACCGCTGCCACCGCCGATGCCTATTCGACCGCCGCGTTCGTGCAGGGAATTGAGATAGCGAATGAGTTCTTCCTCGCTCGTCCGCACCTCGGCGCGGTATTATTGAGTGAAGATGAAGTCGCAGTCCCCGTAATCTGCAACCTGACCATGGACCGCTTTATTCCGCCCGCCTGACCTCGAACGGGTTTCCCATGCCTTCGATCCCCCTTACCCCCGCAATCATTTACGGCGGGCTCGGCCTCTGCCTGCTCGGCCTCCTCGTGGCCGCCCTCCAGCAAAAGTGGAGCGTCCGCGTCTTTTTCCTTTGCGCCCTTCGACTCGCCATCGGCTGGCACTTCCTCTTCGAAGGGCTGCACAAAATTCATTCCCGCGCGGAAGGACTGACCGAAACGAACAAGCCGTTTTCGAGCGAGATGTATCACAAGATGGCCAATGGGCCGGTGGGTCCGTACGTCCGGAAATACTTCCTGGAAGACACGGCTAAATTACTCGACGAAAAAGTCCCCGCTCGCCCCGCCACCGACCCGTCGGCGTTCGCGAAGCTAACTCCGGCTCAGCAGGCCGCCCTCTGTCCGCCGGCCATTGCCTCGGAGTTGGAAACTGCCGCGAAAAACGGCTCCTCCGAATTGCAAGCGAATTTGACGAAGGCGAAAACCGCTTTGGAGGAATTGAAGAAGTCGGTGGATCTAACGAAGGCAAAGGCGGCCGCCGATGCCGCCAAAGCCAAAGTCGCCCCGGCCGAGGCGGATGCAAAAAAGGCAGAAGAAGAAGCGGAGAAGCTGAGTGCGGAAGCGGTGGTCGCTAAGGAAAAGGGGACCGGCGCGGCATGGCAGGCGGCAAAAGACAAAGCTTCGACGGCTCGGGCAAAAGCCCGGGAAGCGCGACGGGTGGCGAACGAGACCCAAACTTCGGCCGACGCCAACGGGAAGAAATTGGCCGATGCCAAAAAGAAACTGGACGAAGCAGAAGGGGCCGTGAAAATCGCTGAGGCAAAGCTCACCAATGTGAAAGATAACGGCGAGGCGTTAAAGGTTGCTTACGCCGCCTGGCTTTGCGGGGCCGATACGCAGGACGCCAAGGTGAAGTTTTTCGGTAATGACGTGCCACAATCCGCTCCCGATCGGAAAGCCCACATTGAACTGATGAAGAAAGAACTTTCCGAACTGACTGCCCGCCAGGAAAAAGGCCTCGGCAACGGATACACGAACGAGTTGACGCGGACGAAGACATCGAAAGCCGACATTCGCGATGCCGAAACGGATTTACTTAAGGATGCCGACAAATTTGTAGACGGACTCAAGAAGGCGGCCGGCTGGAAACCCGACCCGAACGCCGTACCGCCCGAACGCACGATTGACAAGGTCGACAAATACACGAGTTGGGCGATTACGGTGATGGGGGCATGCCTGCTTTTCGGATTACTCACCCGGCTCAACTGCGTTCTTGCGGCCGGCTTCCTGGTGATGACCGTCCTCGAATACCCGGCCGTCCCCTGGCTGCCGTTGCCTCCGAACACCGAAGGCAATCCGCTTTTCGTCAACAAAAACGTGATCGAAGCTCTTGCCCTATTAACGATTGCAACCTTCCCCACCGGACGGTGGATGGGACTCGACGCGATTATCTCTTACCTGCTTTTCGGCAATAAGAAGCAGCGTTGAATCTTACCCCGACCGGTTTGAAACACGAACCCTCTCTGGAGCCAGTCATGGCCCTCGACCTGACCGAAGAACAAAGAATCGCCGGGCGAAGGAATTTCGAAGAGGCGACCGGCGAACTCACCCGCCGCGGGTTTATGAAGAGCATGGTCGCGGCCGGGGCCGTCGTCCCTCTGACCGCCGCCGTCTACTTCGGGTACGACTCCTGGAGGGGGAATAAGGCCGTTCGGACCGCCCTCGTCGGCTGCGGCGACGAAGGCGGCGTCCTCGTCGGGGATCACAACCCCGAATTCAACGAGATCGTCGCGGTCTGCGACATCCGACCCTACAACATGAAACGCATTTTCGCGGGCGACACGGGCCCCCGCAAAGGACTCAACAAGGTTTACGGGAAAAGCACCGCCGAGAAGATCGCCAAATACGACGACTACAAGAAGCTCATCGACGACTCGAAAAATCTCGGCATCGAAGCCGTCATCATTGCCACGCCGCTGGTCCTTCACGCCCCGATGGCCATCGATTTCATGAACGCCGGGATTCATGTTTTCAGTGAAAAACTCATGGCCCGGACGATCCCGCTTTGCAAAGACATGATCAAAACGGCCAAGGAGAAGAAAACCCTTATCGGCGTCGGCCATCAACGACATTACAGCATGCTTTACGCCCACGCACTGGAAGTGGTCCAATCCGGCGTTCTCGGCGACCTCAAACACATTAAAGCCCAATGGCCACGGAACAACTCATGGCCCTACGACGTCACTACGGAAAAGGAAAAGGTGGCAAAAGGTTACAAACTACCGGAACTCCATGACAGTTGGTTCAAAGCGATTTATCAGGTCGACGCCGACGCACTGAAGGATCCCGAGGTCCTCAAACGGCACGGATTCACTAGCATGGAAGAGTTGATTCGCTGGCGGTGTTACAACCGCACCGGCGGCGGCCTCATGGCCGAACTCGGCAGCCATCAACTCGACGCCGCCAGCATCTTCCTCGGCGACGTTCGCCCGCTCTCCGTGCAGGGCGTCGGCGGCAAGTTCTTCTTCGGCCCGGGCAAAAACGACCGCGAATCCGACGACTGCGTCTTCGTCAATTACGAGTTCCCCGGCAAAAATCACCCCAAAGGCCCGAACGGCGGCGGGAAAGACGAGTCCGACATCGTCGTCGTTTCCTACACCTCGTTCAACACGAACAGCTTCGAACAGTACGGCGAATGCCTGATGGGCAGCCGGGGCACCATGCTCGTTGAAATGGAAAGGGACGTATTCCTGTACAAGGAAAAGGAACCGGGTCCCTCAAAGGTCAAGACTAAGCCGAAGGAAACGGCGGTCAAGGTGACGGCCGAGAAGGCCGGCGAGGCCAGCATGGCCGCCAGTTCCACCTGGGGCGGAGGCGGAGCCGCCGTTTCCAAGGAATCGTCCGCTCCGGCCTGGGACACGCCCGTCCGCGGATATCGCAGCGAATTGGAACACTTCGCTTATTGCGTTCGCAGGTGGGACAAAAGCATCGGATGGGAAAAGAAGGACGGCAAATTCGTGCAGGAAGTGCCCCTCTGTCACGGGGAAGTCGCCATGGCGGACGCAATTTTGGCCCTCACCGCAAACTTTGCGATGAAGACGAAGCAACGGATCGAGTTCGAATCGAACTGGTTTGACGCCGATAAATCGGACAGCCCGGAAGGTAAGTACGACAAGACGGCCTAGTTGTTCGTCCAGCTGAAGGTTCTATCGTGCCTTGGGGAGAGGTGTTGGCTCCGGGCCAAATTACCCGGAGCAGCCCGGACCGCTGACGAAGGATTCGCACATTTATGCCCGAAACGGTTCTTATCGTTGACGACGAAGACGGGGTCCGAAGGACGTTCCGGGAATGGCTGGCGGACGAACCGGGCGTGGAAGTGCTGGTCGCGGCCGACGCCGAAGCGGCACTGATTCTGGCTAACCATCACGCCGTCGATTTGGCCGTTCTCGATTGGAATCTCGGTTCCGGCAGCGACGGACTCCAACTCCTCGAAGACCTCGGCGAATTCCACCCGGACGTCGTCGCCATTCTGATAACCGGATTCGCGCACCAGGCCACACCGCTCGACGCTCTTCGGATGGGCGTCCGCGACTACCTCGATAAAAATCAGGACCTCACCCGCGAAAAGTTCCTGGCCGCGGTTCGCAAACAACTGGCCCGACTCGCCCCGGCGAAACGGCAGCGACAATTCAACCAATCCCTCGCCGCGTTTCGAACGGCGGTCGAACAGGTCCTTCCACTCATTCGCGGGGCCGCAACCCTAAACGACCCGGTGCCGTTGCCCGAAGCGGTGAAGACTTTGCTCCGCTTCGTCCTGCGAGCGACCGGGGCCCGGGACGGTGCCGTGGTCGTCCGCCACGTCGCGAAAGACGGGGCGGAAACGATCGCGGCTTACGATCCGAACGGCGAATCGCTCCCGTGCCCCACCGGGCCGTTCGGTCGAACCCTTGCAGCGGCGGCTATCGGTGCCGGTGACGTTTGCATCGCCGCCGGCCCGGCGCCGGGCGGCACCGTCGACTTGTTTCCGTTTGAAGCGAACCGCTCGACGATCCTCGCGGCCCCGCTTCGCGTCGGCGCCGGCATTCACGCGGTGTTGGAACTGTTCGATAAACCCGAATTCACCTCCGCGGATAAAGCCCTGGCCTCATCGGCCGCCGAAGTCGGAGCCGACCTGCTCCGTCAAGTCTTGGCCGAGCGTCAGACCCACCGCCTACTGGCGGACGCGGTCGAGGCCGCCCTCGCCGCGAGCCAAGCCGTTTCGAATTCGATGACGATTCCGGACAGCCCGACGGAAGCAGTAATGGACCAACTTCGGGCCGGACTCGCCTCCGACCCAACGGCAACACTGAATGCCGACACTGGCCTGAAGCTGGTGGAGGCCGTCCGCCGACTCGCCGACCGCCACGGCCCGAACGCCGTCGAACATTGCATCCGGACGATTGGTAGCCTCCACCGCCTACTCGACGAACAAGTCGGGCCCGGATAGTCTCCTCCGTTCCCTCCCATGACCGATCCCGATCCCAGTTTGTTCGACGTGTTAACGGCCGGAGTTACTCCGGACAGATTGCTGCACGACGCGCGGGCGACCGGGGCCGGCGTGAAAGTCGCCGTCGTCGATACCGGAATCGATAGTTCGGCCCTCGCGGCCCGGCACCCGGAGATGGAACCGATTCGCGGAATCGTGTACCGCGGGACCGACCCGACGCCCTACCCGGACGAGGGAAAACCTAGTTCCTTCCACGGCACGACGGTCGCCGACATCCTGCTAACGCTGGCCCCGAAAGCGACGCTTTTCTCCGCGGACGTGTTCGGCCCGTTCGGCGATTGCGACGTCGAAACGGTCGTGCACGCGATCCGGTACGCGGTGGACGTGTGGAAGGTGAAGGTGGTGAATTTGTCGTTGGGCGTGCCCGAGAACCGAATCCAGCAACTCCCGAAACGGCAGGCACTCTATCGTGCCATTGAAGAAGCGTATTTTCAAGACGTGCTGGTGTTCGCCGCCGCGAACAACGACCATCCCCTGACCAAAAGTTATCCGGCCGCGATCGCGCCGCCGCTATTTTCCGTCGACAAGGCCCTGTTCGACGACCCGCTCGGGTTCGCATACCGTCTGCGGGAGAAGGTGGAATTCCAAGCTCACGGCCGGGCGTACTTAGGTCCGTTCGTCCGCGAGCCGGCCACGAGTTGGGCCACGCCGCACCTGGCCGGCATCGCGGCGAAACTGCTTTCACTCAAGCCTGATCTGAAGTTGTTCGAGTTGAAAACTCTTCTTTATTGGATGTTCCGTGCCGGATCCCGTTGAAGCCTATCCCACCAGAACCCGCGGCTTCTTTTCCGCGGGCATGTCGGCCGAACGAATCAGCGTATGGACCAACCAGGGTACATTCCCGTGCCCGAACAGGACGAAATTCAAATTTGCCGTCAGCGGGTTTTCCAGCGACCACCCGAAATGAATTTCAGGCACGACTCCGGACTTCGAGATTTCGAGTGCGGCCGCGGCTATCGTGTGCGCCAACGAAGCGCACCGCGTGATGTAGACTACGACCCGGCCGTCCTCCCGTCGTGCCCGGATCAGCGGCCGCTGGTAAAAGTCGCTCGCGTCTCCCAATTCCGCATGAATGAAAACTAACGGCAGGTGATCCGGAACGCGGTGCAGTTTCCGAATTTCCGATTCTTTATTGATCAGACATTCGCCCCCGGGTCGCGAGGGGACCAACATCGGATAGTCGTTCCGAATCAGGTCGTCCCACATAGCTTTTGACTGTTCGTCCGCGAAGGAGAACCCCTCGACCCGGAGTTCCATCGAGCGGAAGAATCGCGTGATCATGGACGTGCCGAGGAGTAGAACGACGAACATGAGGGCCAGAATAATTCCGTCCGGCTGGGACCAGACCACGGAGACAAAACTTATCGCGAACACGACGAGCCCCACTGCAAACAAGGGCAATAACAGAAAGAACTGCACCCTCCCTTGTGTCGCACGGCGTTGCCACACGTCCACGACGCCGGTGAAACTGGCGACGGTAAACAAGGCGAGCACGCCCGTAAGGTAGGCCCCCCGCTGGGCATCGACGTCGGCTTTGTAGATGTATGTCACCGCAATTTTCAGACCCGTGAAAAGGTACATCATCACGCCGATCCGGCGGGCCCTTTCCCATTCCATGCCGAGCCGGCACAAGTACGGCGGTATCAATTCCCGCGTGGAGATCAATACAGTAACGCCGGCGAGGGTAAGCACGACGACGGTAGCAAGGTCGTACGCCGCGCCGAACCATTGGCCGAAGAGTGGAGAAAGCGTGCCTCCGGGAATAATCGGCCCGCCGTGAGCAAGGTAAGCGAGAGATCGATTCGCGGCCAAGCCGTCCGTTTGAAACGCCTCGGATGGAATCAGCAAAGTGGATACGAAGGTTGTTGAAAACAGATAGATCGCCATGAGACCTGCCAGGGTGACGAGCATGTACCTCGTGCGGCGAATGCGAACCCTGGGATGGTCGGGTTGATCCGTCATTGAACCGCGAACCAACGGCATGCCGGTCAGAGCCAGTTCGTATCCGCTTAACCCGAGCGCGAGTTTCGGAAAGAGGACGGCCGCGGCAATTAGCAGCGGAATCCAGCCCGCGTATGAATTGGGATTGGCCAACGGATCGGTCGCCTTGTCCCCAACTTTCCGCCACCAACTTTCCACCGCATCCGAATGATCGATAAGGAACGCGACGCCCGTTCCCACGATGATCGCCGTCAAAACCAAATAGATCCCCAGTGAAAGAGCGGAAAATCGAACGAGACCGCGGATCATGCCTTTACGGCACCATATTGAGATGACCGACCCGGCCAGGAGGATGGCGAAGGTTACGATCAGGCGTTTACTGTCGCCGTGACCGACCACACCTGTGACCTCCTGCGGCAATTCGGCCTTGGCATCTTCCCCGATTTTCGCCGCGTCCGTCAGCGTTCGTTTCCACGGGCCGAACGGGCTATACAGCAAGTGCTCGGCCGCGTCCGCGGCCGAAAATGTTCGCGTAAACACCAGGTCGGTGGCTGCAAAACCCAAAAGTGCGACCACGAGAAACTTTCCCCGCCAACCCGAAATCAGTCGTTCGAGCATTCCCGCCGACCCCAAACCTCGGGGCGATCGGCCGGCCAGGTAGCAATAGAGCGGTACCGCCAGAAGGAACGTGACGGCCACGACCACGACTGTGACTAACGGGGCAAGGACTCCCGCGGCGGAAAAAGCCACTGACGGCTGGTAAGCAAGGCTGCTGAGGTAATCGAGGCCCACCACGCACAAGACCAGCATCCAGCTTGTCGTGTAAACGGGAATTGGACTGGGAGGTTCCGGTTCGGCCGCAGTCGGGGCTTCTTTCGACTCGGACACGGGGCGGTCCTTTCGAATCTCGGTCGGTCGAGGGGCTTGTGTGTGCACTCATCGTAAAGTAATTCGCCCCAGACCACAGATTCTTCCTCCGGCGCAACGGCCGCACGGCTCGATTCGCGCCCGGCGTCACTGTGCGTCGGAACATCCGGCACCACTTTCCCAAACGCTCGAAAAGCGAATGGCCCCCTCGCAAGGCGTGACGTAGGGTTCATGCGATTGCTTCGGATTACAGTTTTCCTTCCGGTGATCCGTATGAGTTGGCTCCGCGAACCCGATACCGAACCGATCCCGGGATATAAACTGGTCGAACCGCTCGGCACCGGTGGTTTCGGCGAAGTCTGGAAATGCATCGCGCCGGGCGGCATCTACAAAGCCATTAAGTTCGTTTATGGCAACCTCGACGCGGCCGATGGCGACGCCGCCAAGGCCCAGCAGGAATATTCCGCACTCGAGCGGGTCAAGGCGGTCCGCCACCCGTTCGTACTGTCCATGGACCGGATCGAAGTGGTGGACGGCGAAGTCGTTATCGTCATGGAACTGGCGGACAAAAGCCTGTACGATTTGCAGTTGGAATATCAAACCACCGGTCGGCCCGGCATCCCGCGAAACCTCCTGCTCGGATTCCTTTCCGATGCCGCCGAGGGGCTCGACCACCTGATCGAAAAGTACAACCTGCTTCACCTTGACGTGAAGCCGAAAAACCTGTTCCTGATCGCCGATCGGGTCAAGGTGGCGGACTTCGGGCTGGTCAAGCACTTGGAACGGCACTCGCAATCCGGCGTTCTGGCCGGCATCACGCCGGTCTATGCCGCACCGGAAACATTCTCGAACAAAATCAGCAAACATTCGGACCAGTACAGCTTGGCCATCGTCTACACCGACCTGCTCACCGGCCAACGGGTCTTCAACGGCAAGAACATTCGCCAACTCGCGGTGCAGCACCTGACGGCGGTCCCAGACCTGTCACTCGTCCCCGAGGGCGACCGCCCGGCGGTGGCGCGGGCGTTGTCGAAAAACCCGGACGAAAGGTTCGACAGTTGTTCCGCGTTCATCCGCGCGTTAATGGCAACTCCGTCCGTGGCCGGAACTCCCACACGGACGCAATACGACGTCCCGGGCTTCCGCAAGGCGTCCGTCGCCGAATTCGACTTTTCCGAACTCGGCAAGACCAACGTGATCGGCCCGACCGACGTAACGCCACGGCCGGGGTTCCGGCCCAAGAATTCGTTCGACTCGATCACGCTTTCTGGCGTTACCGCGTCCCGGGTCGAACCGGCCGCACTCCGCCCGGCCCTGATGATCGGCGTCGGCACGTTCGGCCGGCGGGCCCTGCAGCACGTTCGCGGCCGATTGCTCGACCGCCTCGGCGACCTCCGCCACGTGCCCTGCGTCCGGTTTCTCTACCTCGACCCCGATAGCGACGCGCCGAAAAAAGCGGCGCGGGCGGCCGCCGACGTCGCGATGACCGACGACCAGATCATCACCACACCCCTGCAACCCGTTACCAATTACCGCCGCAAGCACCTCGACCATTTAACCGAGTGGCTGCCCCTGGAAAAACTGTACACCATTCCGCGGTCGTTATCCGTGGACGGCTCTCGGGCACTCGGCCGGTTGGCGTTCAGCGACCACTTCCTGCGCGTGACGGCCCGCCTCCGACACGAACTCGAAACCGTGTCCCGACCGGAGATGCTCGCCCGGGCGTCCACAGCAACCGGCCTCTCCGCCCGCGATAAAACGCCCGTCGTCTACGTGTTCATCAGCGCGTCGGGCGGGACCGGGGGCATGCTGCTCGACCTCGGTCACGCGATCAAAAAGGCCCTCGAACGGTTGAATTTGTCCGCCGCTCCGGTCGTGTCGTTCGTATACGTCGGCGCTCCACACGACACGGGCACCCCGGCCGCGGAGCAAGCCAACGTCTATGCGACCATTGCCGAGTTGAACCATTTCGCGGACGAAGAGTTCGGTTTCACCGCCGGGTACGCCGGGCCGGAAGGGCCGCGGGTGGATGCCCGCGGTCTGCCGTTCACTGCGACGTATCTCATGACGATCAACGATCGCTCTTCCACCGCGTTCCGGGACTGTTTGGCCCACCTGGCCGGGTACGTGACGCACGACCTCACGACCCCGCTCGGAACGCTTCTGGAACGAGTGCGCACGTCGCCGCCGGTGAACGGCCGGGTGCCGTTCCGCGGGTTCGGCACCTTCGGCGTCTGGTATCCGCGCGGCCTGGTACTCCGCGCCGCCGCCCGCCGACTCTGCGGCCGCGTCATCCAAAGTTGGCTCGCCTGCGACAAATCCACCGTCCCCGAAAGTGCCAACGCACTCGTGGAACACGTCCTGGCCGACCCGCGACTGGATCCGGACGCCATCATGCGGGCAATCGTGAACGAATCGGCGGACGGTCCACTGGGGAATCCGGAAGAGTTCGTGACCCGGTGGGTCCGTAATGTGGGCGACGTGGCGACGACGCCGGGCCCGGGCAGGCCGGACCCGGCCCTGGCTGCCGCGGCCACGTGGGACCAGTGCCGCGAAATCGTCGGGTTCGAGCCGACCTCGGAATCGGACAGCCCGTTCCGCCGGGCGAAATTCGGCAAGGCTCTGGACACCGGGGTGAAACGGGCGGTCGAAAATTGGAAGACCGAACTGACCAAGGCGGCCCGGGCCGTGGAAGACCTGCCCGGCGTCGGCCTGGCCGGGGTGCAGGCCGTCTGCTCGCTCCTCGTCGATGCCTGCAAGGTGACGCTGGCCAACCTCGAAGCCCGGGCCGATGCCCTGGCGGCGAATCGGCTGACGGCCTATCACGCGGCCGGTGCGGCCCTCGCCGAATGGCCGCAATCCGCCGGCGGGTTCAGCCTGTTCGGCAACCGGGCCGCGAAA
>DASXPC010000028.1:0-25392 GCA_036493815.1 Fimbriiglobus sp.
ATTTCACCGCGATCTGCACGTCCGACGGCCGGGTCGCGAGGAGGGGCTCCGGTGTTTTGCCCGAGCTTTTCGAATAGAAATCGACCTTCACGTCACCAGGCGAATCGAGGATGTGGCACGCGGTGAGGACGTACGCGTACCCGTCCTGAACGGCGATCGTCACGCCGGACCCGACCTTCGAGTCGTTCGTAACGCGGGTGGTTGCGTAAATCGACTCGCTTTGGATTTTCGCCGGAATTGTGGCGTCGGGTGGCTGGGCCGAAGCCGCCAAGGCGAGAGCAAACACGATCGAAATCATGGGGGCCAAACTCGCGATGTGAGCAACTCGAACTTTTATTATGGTACGAAAAAAACGCCCACCCCGAAAGGGTGGGCGTTCGTGTTGTTGCGGGAGCGGGGTTAGCCGACGAACGCCCCGTTGCTGAAGTCACCGAAGAGGTTGAGAGTCTTATCAGCCGTGGCAACACTGTTCTGGATGCCCGGATTCGTGGCCAGGTAAACGCCGATTGTAGACCCGCCGTTCTTGCCCGGGGCGGTGATGATGTCGGCCTTGCCGTCGAGGTCGATATCGGTCGCCGCGACCCGAACGCCACCGCGGTTGTTGATTCCGCCGGTCACGGAACTGGCGAAGAAGTTGGCGACGAACGTTTGGGTATTGTTCACCAGGTCTTTCCCGCTGAAAGCCGAGACTCGGGGAGCCCCGCCGTCGCCGGACCCGACGATCATATCGGCAAACCCGTCGCCGTTCACGTCGCCGGCGGCGATATACGCCCCGTCGAAAAGGTTGGCGTTTGTGAAGGCGAAGAAGTCGGCGAACAGTTTGACCTGCGTGGCCGAACTGATCCCGTTTCCGTCATACCCTGCGACCCGGGGCCCACCGCCGAACCCGGCCGCCACGAGGACGTCGCCGTGCCCGTCGCCGTTGACGTCGCCGATGGCCGCCCGGGCTCCGCCGCGGAAAGCCGGGTCGGCAATCCCGAAGAAGTCGGCCACCACGTCGCCCGGATTGGTACCCGTGAACCCCAACTTCTCGGTGTTGATAGTGGACCCGCTGAGGATTCGGACCCGTGGCCCGCCAGTCACGTCCGGAGTGATGACGACTTCCGGAATCCCGTCCCCGTTGACGTCGCCGGCCGTGACGAACACGCCGCCCGTGAAGCTGGCTTCGAACGGCGAGAAGTCGGCGATCAGGGCCGTGGTCGCCCCGTCGTAGATCTTCACTTCATTCTTCCGCCCCGGCCCGGACCCGACGATCACGTCGAGCGTGCCGTCGCCGTTGATGTCGGCCGTCGCCGACCGCACCCCGCCGGTGAACGTGGCTTCGAACGGCACGATGCCGGTCGTGGAGGCGTAGTTCTGATCGACCCCGAAGTACGGCTGGGACGACCCGGCGTCGCCGGAGGCGGCGAACCCGCGGGTGAACGGGAACGACACGGTCGCCGTGTTCGACGCGTTGGTTCCGGCGAACAGGGCCGTGCGAATGGTCGGAAGACCGTCGCCCCCCGTCGTCGAAGCCAGGACGGACAGGCTAACGCTGTCGGCCTTGGTTCGGGCCACGGTCACGGTGTATTTGCCACTGCCGTCGTCGACCAGCGAGGAGACCGTGCCGTTCGTGACGGCGACGTCGGCGGTGGTGAAGTTGAATACCGGCTGGTCGAACTGAACCGTGAAGACCAGGGCACTGGTCTGGATCGGAGCAGCCGGACCACTCACTGTCACGCTCGCCTTAGTCAAAGCGTCGCGATACGCTTCGGGCGTCGTAGCCGTCGTAACCGGCGTCGGACCCTGGAGCAAGGAGTTGTTCGGGACAATCGTCGTGTCCTGCCAGAGGACCTGCTCGTCGACCGGGTTGCCTTTCCCGTTCGGGTTGTCTCCCGCCGAGGTCAGGTTGCCGGTCGCCAGCGGACCCGAGACGTCGCCCCACCAGTTAAACCTGGCATCGACCACCGCCGTCGTGTCGGTCAGCACGCCGGTGTCGTTCGAGACGATGTTGTTGTGCTGAATGATGGCCGAGCTGGCGTCTTGTGCTGCGTCCGTGCCCACGATGACCCCGGCGATGTTATTCGACATCTTGTTGCCGATGATCGTCGCATTGGCGGCGTTGAACCCGCCGTTCAGGTCGTCGCCGGATAGGAGGATGGCGGCGCTGATCGCCCCGTTGAACTGGCCGAGGTGGCTGGTGAACGTGTTTCCGCTGATGAGGGCGGAGCTGCCGTCGCTGACTTGGACGCCGATGATGATGTAGCTGCCTGCACCGCCGCCGTTGAAGGTGTTGCCGGTGATGGTCGCGGTCGCCCCGGCGTCGACGCCGACGCCGGTCGCTCCATAATCGGTGAACGTGCTTCCGGATACCGTGACGTTCGTGCCGGCGTCGAGGGCGACGACGATCGAACCGGAGTTGTCGAAGACCGGCGTGTAGATTACGAGCGATGCAGAAATCTTGCTGATGGTGCCGGTCGCCCCGCCCTGGTATCGGAATCCCTGGCCGATAATGACCGACGGATACCCGCCGTCCAGGTTCAGGTTCGACACGTTGAGGGTGGCTCCGGCCCCGTCGGCCCGGAAGATTGCGGAATCGGGCCCGAATTCATCGACGGTATCGCTGGTCGGGGTAATCGTCGTCGCCCCGGCTCCGGAACCGACGATGCTGAGAGCGCCGTCGCCCGGCGTTACGACGATCGTCCCGCCCGAGTTGTCGATCGGGATCGAACCGTAGGACAATTCGATCGTATCGGCCGTGCCGTTACCGGTGGTGTTGGCGTAGGCGTCCGCAAACGTGGCGAAAACGTCAATGCCGAACGTGCCCGTGAACTGGCCCGGGTTGCCCTGGTTAAAAGTAACGGTATCGCCGACATTCGACCCGGCGGTAAGCGGGTCGACGTAAAACGTACTTGGTACGTCGCGTTGTTCCAACTCGACGAAACGGGGGGCGAACCGGTTCACGGTTCGGGCCGAACCCGACTTCGGGGCGGCAACCGCCCGACGGATCCTTTGAGTCGACTTCATAGCGGCGCCTCAGCGAGGGGAACGAGAGGGGACGGTTGCGGAGTATTTCGTAAACGGCCCGTGTCCCGATCGGGTTCCGTACGAGATTTCCATTCGCCTGCCGGTTTCGGCTGCAGGCATGCCGTGGTGTCCTCACCGGCGAACTAAACTTCCCTGAGTCCGTTACTTTCCGCAAATTGCGCACCCTAAAGATGCGCTTTGCATGGAAAGTTTGGGTTAGACTACCAATTCCACCCACATTAACACAACTTGTTTTTCTGCCCAGTTCGCCATTTTAGGCAGATTTCTCCTCTGTCATCGGAGTTGCGTCCGAGCGGCGCCAGTCGGATCGAAATTCTTTGCTGCCCAGTTAGCGCTATTGACGTGAATTTTCTGTCTTAGCCCGAGCATTCGGCAAACTCGGAACAACCGGTAAACCCCCCCGATCCGCCTAACCGATAGATACCCGGACCGACCCTACGTTCGGAAAAGAGCCGGGCCGTCCGGAGGATCGCATATGCGTTGGAAGACCGTTGCACTCGTCGCGTGTTTGGCTCCGGCCGGCGGGTGCCACATCTACCACAACGCGATGCGGATCATCGTGAACGAACCGGTTCAATACCTGGACGACCAACACCTGGAAAGACAACTCCGGAAAGACGCAAAACATGCCTGGGCAGAGGTTTGCCGCCAATATCCAAGCCGTACGTTTACGGACGACTTCGTCGACGGGTTCTGCGACGGATATTCCGATTATCTGGATAATGGCGGCACGGCACAGATCCCCGCCGTGCCACCGTTGAGATACCGCCGTTCCAAGTTCTACAATCCCGAAGGGCGCGAGCGGATCAAGCAGTATTTCCTCGGCTTCAAGTACGGCGTGGACGTGGCAATCGACACCGGTTGTCGGACGTTCCTCACCGTTCCCGTGGTGTTGCCCGAAACCGCACCGCCGGCCAATCCGAATATCACCGTCCTGCCTTCTCCGCCAGAAACGTCGGACACCCCGTTGCCGGCCCCTCGGCCAGTCAAAGACCTGCCGGTCGGCCCGGCCCCGAAGACTCCGTCGGTCCCACCGCCGGTGGTAAAACCGCCTGATAAGGGCAAGACGGAACCCGACAAAGAGCAACCGTCTGCTCCGATCGCCATTCCGCTGCCCGACACTACGGACCCGAATCGTCCAGCAATAAACGCTGGTACGGGGCAGAGCCCACCCGTGAATCCCAAGCCGGCCACGGAAACGAACAAGGCGAGATCGCTATTCCCGATTTCGTCGCCTTCGGGAACCGAACCTGTTCCGCCCCTCAAACCAACGGCCGGCATGAACGAGCCTGAGAATGCACCGACCAGGACCGGACCGATTCTTGACCTTCCGCCGGCCCGGCCGCCGGTCGAATTGCCCCCGGACAAACGCTAATACCAACCACCCCGGCCCCACCCCCTGCACGCTCGTAGGACGCGAGACATGACGCGCACGATTCGCCGACCCTGGTTCCGCCTGCTCCTGCTCGCCTGCGTGGCAGGGGCGAACGGGTGCGCGGCCATGACCAACCCGGTCGCCGACGGCATTCCCGTCAACCGGCTCCCGGCGGAAGTCCTCGGCCGGCCGCGGTCGGAATTGAAGCCCATCCCCGAGACCCTCCTCCGGCAGAAAGAACCGGTCGTCTACCGACTGGATAAAGGCGACGTCCTGGCCATTGTCGCCTCCGAAGTCTTTGGCGACGAGCGAACCCAAACCCCGGTCAAGTTGGCCGACCAGTACAGCAACTACTCGGCCCTCGGGTTCCCGATGCCGGTGCAGGATGACGGCACGATCAGCCTGCCGAACGCGAAAATCGGGTCGATCAAAGTCAAGGGAATGACGCTCCGCGAACTCGAAACGAAAATCAAGAACATCATCACCGGCCAGGACCCGGACTACAAAATCAAACTCGTGCAACCCGAATTCGCCAAAGTGTCCGTGCAACTGATGCAACCGCGGAAGTACAGGATCCTGGTGATTCGGGAGGATGCTTCGCAAGTGCCGTTTTACCAGTCGACCGGGGCCATTCTCGGGACGAAGAAGAAAAACGGGTTTACGGTCTTTCTCGAAGCCTATCAGAACGACGTGTTGCACGCCCTGAACGCCACCGGTGGCCCTCCGGGCGACGACGCCAAGGACGAAGTCATTATTCAGAGAGGTGAGTACGACCCGGCCGATCCGAACAAGGGCGTCCTCCACATACCGTTGAAAAAGTACGACGATCAGCCGCTGGCCATCAGCGAGAAAGACATTATTTTGCACGACGGCGACATCGTCAAAATTCTGGGGCGGGATACCGACGTGTACTACACCGGCGGTGTGATCGGGAGCAAGCAGTTCCCGCTGCCCCGCGACTATGACTTGGACATCCTGCAGGCCCTCGCCATCTCCGGCGCCCCGATCGTCAACGGTGGGTTTACCCAGAACCAGTTCGTCGCCCAGGCGTTCGCCAACGGGCTCGGAACGCCGTCGCCGTCACTGGCGTCGGTGCTCCGGACTTTGCCCAACGGCCAGCAGATCAACATTCGCGTGGACCTCGACAAGGCCCTCCGCGATCCGCGGGAAAAGATCCGGATTCTCCCCGGCGACTTCATCGTCTTGCAGGAACTCCCCGGCAGTGCCGTGGTGCGATACCTGGCTCAAACGGTTCGGGTGAACACGGTGGCCAACACGATCCAGCAATCGAACCTCAACCAGCAAACGAGTGCGATTGCCCCGTAAATCGGGTCGTCAGACGGTCAATTCGGATACGGCCGCTCCTCGCCCGGTGTACCTGGCGAGGAGCGGAGCCACCTCAGAGGCCAGGAATTCATCGACCTGTTCCGGTGCCCGGCCCACATACGCGGTCGGGTCCAATCCGGCGGCGAAATCGACCCCGGAGAAGGCAGCCTCGGCCTGCAACCGCCCGATCAAATCCCGGGCCGACCCCGTCCCCGCTTTGACCGTCGCCGTCACGTCGTGGCTGATGCGGCGGACGACCTCGTGCACGTCCTGCCGGTCGGCCCCGCGGGCCACGGCCGCCATCATCAGGTTCTCCGTCGCCATGTACGGCAATGCCTCCCCAACCCCCCGGGCGATCACCGACCGGTTGACGACCAGACCGCCCGCCAAGTTACGGGCGATCCGCAGAAGTGCGTCCGCCGCGAGAAACGCCTGGGGCAGATAAAGCCGGCGTGCGGCCGAATCGTCGAGCGTGCGCTCGAACCACTGCGTCGCGGCCGTCTGAGCCGCCATCGCCGGCAACCCCATCAGATAACGGGCCAGCGAACAGAGCCGTTCCGACCGCATCGGATTCCGCTTGTATGCCATTGCACTCGACCCGACCTGATCGGCTTCGTACGGCTCGTCGATCTCCTGGCGGTGCGCGAGCAGGCGGAGGTCGTTCCCCCATTTATGGGCGGATTGGGCGAGGCCGGACAACCCGTCGAGGACCTGGGTATCGACCTTGCGGGAATAAGTCTGGCCGGTGACGGGAAAGACGCGGGCAAAGCCCATCTTCTCGGCCACGAGCATGTCCAGTTGCTTCACTTTCCCGTGATCGCCGTGAAACAGGGCGAGAAAACTGGCCTGCGTGCCCGTCGTCCCTTTCACCCCACGGAACGGGAGTTCGTCCCGCCGGCGTTCGAGTTCGCGAAGATCTAGCACGAGGTCGAAAAGCCAAAGGCAGGCCCGTTTACCAACGGTGGTGAGTTGGGCCGGCTGGAAGTGCGTGAACCCGAGGGTCGGTTCGTTTTTCCACGTGCGGGCGAAGCCGGACAGGTCCGCGATCACCGCGGCGAGCGAGACGCACAATTCGTCCAGCGATTCGCGCATCAGAATGAGGTCGGCATTATCCGTCACATAGCAGGACGTTGCTCCGAGGTGGAGAATGTCCTTGCACGCCGGGGCGACATCACCCAGGGCGTGGATGTGGGCCATGACGTCGTGGCGGAGCCGTTTTTCGTACGCCGCGGTCGCGGCCAGATCGATGTCGTCCAGGTGGCAGCGAAGGGTTGCGAGCTGATCCGGGCGGATCCGCGGCGATTTTCCGTCGTCGGTGAGCAGGCCGAGTTCGCTTTCCGCCTCGGCGAGGGCGAGCCACAGCCGCCGCCAGAGACGGGCCTTTCGGATCGGCCCCCACCGCTCGGCCATCGCCCGGCCCGCATACCGCGTAATCAGGGGGTTATCGTAAACGTCCGGCGTGTCGGTTACGGTCATCGGAACCTTGAGGAGAATTGGCCCAGGGGGTTCGGGAAAACCGATCCGACCGACGCGCATTGGGCGCGACGTTCCCGGGTTCGCCGAGCGGCGAAACCCTCCCGAATTTCTACGATTTCTCGCCGGAATTGCCCCGGGTCGGCCGGCAGGAGACGCCGGCGTGGGTTAGGCTGACGGCTGACAGGAGGTCGGCCGGCAACCCGCCGGCGACGCAACGGAGGGCGATACCGATGACGCGATGGCTCCCCCGGGTTTTGGCGGTTCTCGCCGCCGCGGGATTTCTGAGCAGTGCGACCCCGGCCCGGGCCGGCGATCCGCCGCTCCCCCGCATGTATTACTACCCGTACTACTACTTCCCCCACAGCTACTGGCCCGCCCAGAGCCCGACTTGGCCCGAAACCAAGGGCTCCCCGTACATGCGGCCCCCGGCGTACATGGCCTACCCGCCATTCCTCGAACCGGGCTGGCGGTACGAACTCTGGACCCCGATGAAATACTACCGCGGCAACCACTTCTGGCTCGACCAGTTCTAATCATGGGACATCCACCGCACCTTGTCCAGCATGGCCCGGCCCGCGTCACGCGCGGCCGGGTTGTCCGGCGGATAGATCACGATCACGAAATACGCCCTGCCGCCCCACCGCACCGCCGTCACCTCGCGGGCGTGGTCTCGATCTTCATCGTGATAGACGTACTCCAGTCGAACCGCGGGCTGCCCGCCCACCTCGATTGACTGTGCGGGAGGCTTCGTTTCCCACTTCTCCGAACCGACGGGGTTGGTCTTCAAGTATTGACCGAGGTCCTGAGAGTCGGAAATGTCCACTGCCATCACTTCGATCGCCGTCCGGATCTTGGCCTTCGTGTCCTGAAACGCCGCCAGCATTATCGGCTTGTCGATCTTCCCCTTCGGCATCTCCGCCTTGATGAACATCCGAAACCCAGGTGGCGTCGGGAATCGGATCCCCGCGTTCGAGTCGTAATACTCCTCGTCGGACGTCAGGGCCGGCGCGGAAGGCTTCCCACTGCACCCGGCCACGAATGCCGTGAGAATGAGAAAAAGTGGAGTTGTTCGCACAATCAGTACCCATCAGGATCGACAACGTCGCCTTCGTTCCGACTCGCGAGGGCACGCAAGACCTGGATGTTCGCCGTATCCTTCACCGGACGAACCGATCCGTCCCCAAAGGCAAAATTCACGACCCCAGGGTGGGGCGAAAAATAATCGTACGGTTCCGCGTTGGGGCTGTTGAGCCCCCTGCTCAGAATGCGGGCCATGACCATGCTCGGCCCCGGGTGCATCACCGACCGAAACACGGGAGCCCCAGGCGTCGTCTCGATCACTCCGCCGGACATCACTCCGACCCAGGGGGCCTTGACGAAGAACGCCCCTTTTTCGCCGATCATGAACGTTTGACCGAGCCCGTCGGTCACGTCCGCGAATGTGAAGGAACTATTCCGTTGAAACATGCCCGTCCCACGGAATGGCTCTTTGAGCATGTTGGAATTCTGGCCGTTGCTGGCGGTATAGCTGTTCGTGGACGCGTCGCCGATTGGGACGCCGTTTACGTCGTGGACGGTGAACCGCCCGACGCCCGAGTCGGCCGGGCAGGAGAACACCGCCATTGGAACCACGCGGATGTCGGCGAATGACGGGTCCGTCGCGTTCTTCTTGAATTCAATCCGGTTGTATACCGGCGTTTGCTCGACGTACGGCAAGATGTACGAGGCCCAACCCCACCCGGGATTGTGCGAATAGGTATAAACGACCGGAGCCGGGAAATCGTACACGCGCGGCAGGAGGTTGGCCGGGATTTCGCCGTTATCCTGATACAGATACCCTGGCGGTAGTCGGCCGTTGACTTGAACGTAATGGTGGATCGCCAACCCGATTTGTTTCAGATTGTTCTGACAACTGAGGCGGTATGCCGCCGCACGGATCTTCTGAACTGCGGGGAGTAACAGCCCGACCAGCACCATAATAATGGCGAGGACGACGAGCAGTTCCAACAGGGTGAACGCCCGGCGGCGAGTCACGGGTCGTCCTCGGATAAAGAGCAAGTCTGACCCATCCTACCCGGAAACGGCAATCGGTAAAGAGTTTATTCTCCGCCAGATTCCCCTTTCACGGCCGGGTCAATAGCGGAATCGGTCGTCGGTACGGCCGGCAGCTTGACGCCCCGCTTCGTCACCGCTTCGCGCAACAGATATTCGATCTGACCATTCAGGCTGCGCAGGTCCGCGTCCGCCCACCGCTGCACCGCGGCGAGCAAGTCCGGTTCTACCCGTAACAAAAACGCCTTCCGGGCCATTACTTTCCCCCGAGCGATTCCTTCAGAAACGATTCGACCGCGGCGACCATTCGGGGATGGAGCGGCACGTCCGGGTCCATGTATTTCAACAACTGATCGAACCGATTCCGAGATGCCACTTCTTTGAGGACGTGGCACATATTCGGGATCGTGACAAGACGGATGCCGGGTCGGGACTCGGCCAGTCGCTTCGCGTCCGCGGGCGAAATCTGGATGTCGGTCGATCCGGAAACGACCAGGACGGGGCATGTTAGCTTGCCGAGGGCAACGGCCGGGTCGGTCCGAAATGCCGAAATCAGGAACGGCTGAACGCTGTGGCGGAATAAGGCGGCCAGGTCTTTCGGCGGATCCTTCACCGTTTTTCCGGCTTCCAGTTGGTCGATGATCGGGGCTGCTTGCCCCCACATGTCCTTTGTCAGGTTCTTCTTCAACTGTTCCCGGAGGACATCCTGATAGGTCCGCCCGGCCCCGCACAGGGAGACGAACGCGTCGATCTTGGCGGTTTGCCCGGCGAGGCTGCCGATCAGAACGCCCTCGCTGTGGCCGATGAATGCGACTTTCGAAATGCGGGGATCTTTGCGGAGTTGGTCGATCCACGCGGCCGCGTCGCCCGCATACAGACCAATGGTCGCGTCTTCCTCCCGCTTCAAGGCCTTTCGGCTGGCCCCGACGCCCCGCTTGTCGATCCGCAACACGGCATAGCCCTGCTCCCGCAGCACCCGGCCCAGCAGCTTGAGGGAATCGTTCTGCATCTGCGTGTTGTTGCCGTCCCGGTCGGTCGGGCCGGAGCCGGGATGGATCATCACGGCCGACCACGGCGGCGGGGTCGATGGCGTTTCGAGAACGCCGAACAACGTGCCGGTCGGCGTTTTCAGTTCGACCGCCTCGCCGACGTGCCGGGGCATCGGGGCCGGGTCGGCGAACAGAACCAGCGACAGGGACAGAGTCAGAACGGACATGGCATTCCCTTAAAAAAGAAGCCCCGGAACGGGCGTTCCGGGGCTGGGCATCAGTTGTGGAGCGTTCCCGTGTTGACGACCGGCTGAGTGGGCTGATGGCTGCACAACACCACGAGCAGGTTGCTCACCATTGCCGCCCGCCGTTCCGGGTCGAGGTTCACCAACTGGCGCTCGTCGAGTTCCTTGAGGGCGTGCTCGACCATGCCGACGGCGGCATCGACGATTAAACGCCGGGCCGCGATCACGGCACCGGCCTGCTGTCGCTGAAGCATCGCCGAGGCAATCTCCGGGGCGTACGCCAGGTAGCTGATCCGCGACTCGATTACCTCGACCCCGGCCCGGTGGAACCGCTCCTGAAGTTCCTTCATCAGGTTCGCCGACACGTTCTCGATGTGCCCGCGTAACGAATGCCGGTCTTCCTCAGGGGCATCGTAGCTGTACCGGCTGGCCAGATTCCGCAAGGCGGAGTCCGACTGGACTTTGACGTAGTCCTGGTAGTTGTCGACCTGGAACACGGCTTCTGCCGGGGACGTCACTTTCCACACCACCACCGCCGCAATCTCGATCGGCGTGCCGTCCTTGTCGTTCACTTTGACCGGCTCGCGGCGGGATGTCGCCGCCGTCACCACGCGGCCGAGTTGGTCTTTCGTCTCTTCGGTCTTGTTCATGCCCGTCTCGAAAGTCCTCACCCGCAGGCTGACCCGCGTCGTCAGGTAGAACGGGTTGCCGTAGAAAAACCCTGTGTCCGTAAGGGTTCCGACATATTTTCCGAACAGTTGCACTACGCGGGCGTGGTTCGGGCCGTTGACGATGAAACCGAAGAGGGCAATGACCCATGCTAAACCCAGAGGCACGATGACAGCAACAAGCCAGACCGTCTGGGTTTGGGCGGCCACAACGATGAGCAAAACAATCAGCCCGAACCCGAGAAGAAAACCGAACACGGCAGGCCAACCCGACATCAGTTTTAGTTCTCGATCGGACATGGTACTGACTCCTCGTTAGGATATTGAAATGATATCACTTGGATATCGTTCAACAAGAGCTTCGTACTGTGAGCGGTGGGTATTTCATCCGTGCGGCTGATTTCGATGAAATATTCTCTAACTAATTATTAAATAACAACTTAAGAATAATAAACCGATCCAGATTACGTGCAGATCTCGAGTTTTCGGGAAATGAAACAAATCGGAAGACGATTGCCGCCTCAATTCACTTTTGCGACAGATTTTTGTTGACCTCGATTTGATCTCTGGCTATTCGGCCCTGCTTGCCGACTGTGGGGACGGTTCGCGCGAAATCATGAGGGGGTCGAATCATGGTCCGGATTACTTCGGCAGGTTTGCTCGCTTTAGTTCTCGCAACAAACTCCTGGGCACAAACCCAACAGACGAATTCGACACCAATTCAGAACCTCCTGAACCCCCTGCTCTCGACCGGGACGCCCGTCGGGACACCACTATTAATGCCGATCGGTTCACAATTCCAACAAGTCGGCCAACAGCCCGGAGCGAACGTAGGTACGAGTCCAACGACCTGGCGGCAGGATGCCATTCCCCCCAACGGGCAAGTTATCGACCTCAAAAACTCGGTTGCCCCGGTCCCATTGTCGTCCCTTCCTCCGGCCCTCCGATCTCAGCAATCTCCAGGCTTTTGGGACCAGGTTTACAACAAGTGGGCGTCCGTCCTGGGATTCAGCAATCCCGAAACGCCGAAATCCGGTTACATCCCCGGCATGACCCGGCGGGCGAAGGAACGGCGGGAACGAAGGTGGATCTGGGATTGAGACCGGAAACTTCGATTGCTCTCGACACGGCGTATCCCGACTTTCTAAACTGATCGCTTCTCTCCGCGACGCACGGACGCGCCGGCGCATGCACGTCGTTCACCTCACAGCCAGTACTTTCTTCGGCGGGCCTGAGCGGCAGATGCTGGGCCTCGCCGGGCACCTCCCCCCGCGTTTCGTCAGCACGTTTTTGTCCTTCCCGGAAGGGGGCTGCTGCGCCCCGTTCCTGATCGAAGCCCGGAAGCGGGGCTATACGGCACTACCACTGGCATTCGACACACCCAAGGTTCGCGACGCCGTCCGCGAACTGACCTTTATGCTCCGGTCCCGTGCGGCGGATTTGCTCGTCACCCACACCTTTAAGCCCAACGTGCTCGGCCGTGTGGCCGCCCGGCGGGTGGGGATTCCGCACGTGGTCGTATCCCGCGGCTGGACGGGCGAGACGCTGCGGGTGCGGATGTACGAGGCCGTGGACAGATTCCAGTTGAAGTACGCGGACCGTGTGGTGGCGGTGTCGGAAGGGCAGGCCGAACGGGTGCGGCGGTGTGGGGTGCGTGACGAAAAGCTGACGGTGATCAGAAATGCGGCCCGGCCGGAGGCGTTCGCTAAGCCACTGCCCGGGTCGCGCGATCGGCTCGAAGGCTTTTTCCCTGGTGACAGTCCGGTGTCGCACGTCGTCCTGGCGGCGGGCCGGTTGAGTCCGGAGAAGGGGTTTGACACGCTGGTTACGGCCGCGGCCCCGGTGATAAAAGATTGGCCCCGGGTCGGCTTCGTGCTGTTCGGTGAAGGGCCACAGAGGGCCATTCTCGACCGGCGGATTCGCCAGCTCGGTTTGGGCAATCGGTTCGTGATGCCCGGGTTTGTGCCCGAATTGGACGCGGTGCTGCCGGCCGCCGATTTAGTAGTGCTGCCATCGTTTTCCGAAGGGCTGCCGAACGTGGCGTTGGAGGCGGCTGCGGCAGGGGTCCCCGTGGTTGCCTCGGCCGTCGGCGGCGTGCCCGAAGTCGTCGCCGACGGCGAGACGGGCCTCCTCGTCCCCCCGGGTGACGCCGACATATTGGCCGGGCAGATCGTCCGACTCCTCACGGATCACGACCGGAGAGTTCAACTCGGCCGGGCCGCCCGGGTCCGAATGCAAAACGAGTTCACGTTCGCCGCCCAAGCCCGACAATACGTCGACCTCTTCGATTCCGTACGGCAAGGATCGAGGGCGGCTGCGTGACGACACAAATCATTCCAGAACCGATTCGCGACACATCGCGTATGCGTCAAACGCATCTAGTACATCGGCCGAGCGTCTCCAACTCATCAGAACGACGAAGCGTCATCCGCGTCTCCTTCCTGATCGACAAACTGACCCGGGCGGGGACGGAAAATCAACTTCTCGCGTTGATCCGATGCCTCGACCGGTCCGTCGTCGAACCGTCCCTTGTTCTTCTCGACGGCGAAGACGAAACGTCGCGCTCGCTCGAACCGGGCTGCCCGGTGATTCGCCTCGGGGTGCGAAAACTCTTCGGCCTGCGGGCGGCTCACGCGGCCGTCCGGCTCCGTCGGTTCTGGAAACAACAACAGCCCGACGTGGTTCAAGTCTACTTCCTCGATTCCGCCTATTTCGGCATCCCGAGCGCGAAATTGTGCGGTATCCGCCACGTCGTCCGCGTTCGCAACAACCTCGGCTATTGGCTCACCCGCAAACACCGCCTCTTGAACCGGCTGCTACGCCCCGCGGTCAATGTCACGCTGACGAATTCAGAATCCGGGCGGGACGCACTCGTTAAAGCCGACGGCCTCGCCGGCGACCAGGTTGTCGTGATCGAAAACGGCGTGGACGTGCCCGGCAGTATTACGAAGGGTACAAGCGTCGTCGGTTGTGTCGCCAACCTCCGGCCCGTGAAAAACATCACCGGCCTCCTCCGCGCGGCGAAAATCGTCCTCGCACGATTCCCTCATTGGCGATTTGAATTAGCGGGTGAAGGCGACCAAAGAATGGAATTGGAAGCGCTGCGGGACGCCCTGGGACTCGGCGACCGGTTCGTCTTTCGCGGTTCCGTGGCCGACGTGCCCGTGTTCTTGCGGACTGTTTCTGTCGCCGTTTTGCCTTCTCTTTCGGAAGGAATGTCGAACGCGGTCCTCGAATACATGGCGGCCGGGAAGGCAGTCATTGCCACCGACGTCGGGGCGAACCGCATCGTCCTCGGCGACACGGGGGTGATCGTTTCGCCGGGAGACGAGTCATCGCTGGCGAATGCCATTAGCGAACTGATCGCCTCCCCGGGCCGGGTCGAGGCACTCGGCTCGGCGGCACGGGCAAGGGCCGAGGAACATTACGGTCGGGCTGCAATGGCGAGACGGTTCGAGGCGTTTTATTGGAATCTGGTTAATACCCGATCAGAGCGGCATCGAGTATGGCCGACGTCTCCCGGATCGCTTTCCGGACGAGCAGGGCCTGGCTCGCCACTTCGCGAATGATGGCCAGACTATCCGCCCGGTATGGCACCACCGCCCCGCCCAAAGAGAGCTGGATTTCGACATGCCCGGCGAGTTGATCCGCCTGCCGATCGTCCAGTTTGCCATTCCGGTCGGCCACGTGGTTGGCAACCTTCAACAGCACGTCTTTCAGTGCCCCGCGAATCGCGACGAGCCGCTTGTGAAGTGAACCGATCCCAATGCGGCCAATCCACATCCCCGCAACCTGGCACGGCGACGGCGGTTGGACCGGAACGTTTCCCCAGAACCATTCCGAGAGCACCGACCGGTGAAACGCGGGGAGATATTTCTCAAATGCGGCCCGGCCCGAAAGGAGTGCGGCGGCTCCGCTTCGATACGGCGCGTAGTCTGGCACGGTATGCCCTGTCCCAATCAGGGTCGCCATATTGGTGAGGGCCCACGCCCGGGGTCCACCGGCTGCGCGCAGGACGCCGGGGTAAACGTCCAGAAACGTTCGAACCGACGCCGCGTCCCGACGGGCTGGGTCGGGCGGCCCGTCCCCCCGGCTGACGTCATTGACGAACTCATCTCTGTGCTGCGAGTAGAGCTTGCCCAAGTCGCAATTTCGATCGAGAGGGCCGCCGACATGGACAAACAGGCAATCGTTTCCCGCCGTGCCGTAGAAGAAGCGAGTGCCCGTCGGCGACGGCAAAAGAGCCCCCGCCTCGGCCCGGCCGAACGCCCCAATCGGCACCGCCCCGCCCGCAGGAGGCAAGCCGAGAAGGCCGGCGTTCGTGATTTCCACGGGTAAGGACATGACCCAACCCCGATACTTTTTTCTCCACATGACCGGATCGCCCGATCATGGCTTAACGAAACATCGGGAATAAAAACGCAGCCTTTTTTTCATTTCACAATTGTTACATTCCGGGCGGGAAGAATCCCACCTCCCCTTCGTAAACGGGATACCGCTCGCGGAGCAGATCCACGAATCGGCGATACCGGCCATCGTTCCAAGAGTAGTCCTGCACCAGTCTGAGGGCGGTCGCTCCGGTATCGGCCCCGAACTTTCCCCCGGCGGCGTGGAAGTCCTGTACAACCAGGACGGCCGGTGCTGCGGCTATCAACCGGTCCGCAAACGCAACAGGGTTTGCCAGGGGCAAAGTCGGGGTCACGCACAACCCCACCGGCACGCCTGCCGCTCGTATCGTTTCCACTGCTTTCCAGCGGTTTGTAAGCTTCGGGGCTTTCGGCTCGAATGCCGTCCGCACGTCTTCCGAATCGGTCGAGATGGAAACGTTGATCCGTACCGCGGCAAATTGTGTGAGGAGGTCCAGATCGCGGGCGACCAGCGGCCCCCGGGTTTGGACCACGAGTCGGGGTTGATGGGGAATCAAAGCCTTCAAAATGCCCCGGGTAAGGCGCAGGGTTTCTTCGGCCGGCAGATACGGGTCGGTGACGCTGGAAAGGTAAAGGGCTTTCCCGGCGAGCCTGGGAGCAGTTCGGCGGGCTAAATCGACCGCATTCTGTTTCGCCGAGAACCACCTGCCCCAGTCTTCCACCGGCCGGCGGTTCTGGGGCAGAAACGCGGCATAGCAATAGGTGCAACCGAAAGTGCAGCCGAGGTACGGGTTGCACGTCCAGTCAAACCCGCCCCGGCGGATAAACCCGGTTGCGGGGGAAAAGATTGATCGGGCGTCGATCAGGTCCATGCGGCCAGTTTACTTGAACGGCACCGGTCCGGGCGTGCCGGCTGCCCCCGGGATCGCGGGCGTGCTGGTCGGCTTCGGCGGGCCGACGAATTCCGGAGACCCTTCCTGTACAGGTTTTCCGTTGCGGAATGAATCGATCAATTCCTTGCCTTTCCCGATGCCGGCGGACACGTCGGTGTGGACTTTCGAGGCGTTGAAATCGACTTCAACCTTCTTGTGTCCGTCGGATCCCGGCGTCACGGCCACGTGATACCAGCCGAGATACCAGCCGAGGCCGGCAAATACGACGATGACCAGCCCGAAAAGTGCGAGCATGTTCCTCATGGGAAGCCTCCGTAACGATGCGAGAATCCGGCGTGAATTACCCGGGAAACCGGTCGCGCGCCTAGACCAACGTCCGGGTTGTCGGGAAGTTCTCTTGACCGGCCGGGGCGGGGCGCGCGTATGCTGCTAGTAGAACGCCCGGCGGTGCGGGGGATTGCGCGGCGGGCGAACCGATAGGCTTGGGGAACTCTCCCTTGTGAGCCGGGCGGAGCCGACCATACAATGGTTGGGCTTCTCGGCCGCGACCCGGCGGATCTGCCGAACCCGGTTCCCTTTCCGCCGCCCCGCCCACCGGCCTACCGTCGATCCACACGCAGGGAGACCCGCATGGCTGCCGCCGCTGCGATCCTCGATACACTCCGGGCTACGCTCGACATCTCCGACTACAAAAAACTCCACTGGGAGGGGACGTTCTCGGAATACCTCGACACCGTTCTAAAAACGCCGGGCGTCACCCGGACCGCATACCAACGGCTCTACGACATGATCCTCGCCCACGGGGTCGAGGAAATCTACGAGAACAAGGACAAGCTCACCCGGTTCAAATTCTTCAACGAATTTGCCGCCAAGCAAGGGGACGGCATCTACGGGCTCGACCGCCCGCTCATGCAACTGGTGAACACGTTCAAAAGCGCCGCCCTCGGGTACGGGACCGAACGGCGGGTCATCCTGCTCCACGGGCCGGTCGGGAGCGCCAAAAGCACGATCGCCCGACTCCTGAAACGGGGCCTGGAAGAGTATTCCCGCACCGACGCCGGGATGCTCTTCAGCTTTTCCTGGAAGGGACCGGACGGCACATGGGTGAAAGACCCGATGCACGGCGAACCGCTGCAACTGATCCCCGAAGAGCACCGGCCCAAACTGCTCACCGCACTCAACGAAAACGTCGCCGGGAATTACCCCTACGGCATCACCATTAAGGGCGACCTCTCCCCGTTCAGCCGGTACGAGTTCAAAACCCGGCTTGCCGCATATGACGGCGACTGGCTCAAAATGCTCGATAACGAGGTGAAGGTTTACCGCCTCATCCTCAGCGAAAAGGACCGCATCGGCATCGGCACCTTCCAGCCCAAGGACGAAAAAAATCAGGACTCGACCGAACTGACCGGCGACATCAACTACCGCAAAATCGCCGAGTACGGCTCGGACTCCGACCCCCGGGCGTTCAATTTCGACGGCGAACTCAACATCGCCAACCGCGGAATCGTCGAGTTCATCGAAGTCCTCAAACTCGACGTGGCGTTCCTGTACGACTTGCTCGGGGCGAGCCAGGAACACAAGATCAAACCGAAGAAATTCGCCCAGACCGACATCGACGAGGTGATTCTGGGGCACACGAACGAACCGGAGTACCGCCGGCTGCAGTCGAACGAGTTCATGGAAGCCCTTCGCGACCGGACGGTGAAAATCGACATCCCCTACGTCACCCGGCTCAAGGACGAAGTCCGGATCTACGAGAAGGACTTCAACGTCGAGAAAGTCCGCGGCAAGCACATCGCCCCGCACACGGTCGAGGTGGCGGCCATGTGGGCGGTGCTCACCCGGCTGACGCCGCCGAAGCATGCTTCTCTCAGCTTGATGCAGAAGCTAAAGCTTTACAACGGAAAGACCATGCCCGGGTTTACCGAAGACAACGTCATCGACCTGAAACGCGAGGCAATCGCCGAGGGAATGAACGGCATCAGCCCGCGGTACATCCAGGACAAGGTCTCAAACGCCCTCGTGGCCCACCCCGACGAGGACAACATCAACCCGTTCATGGTGATGCACGAACTGGAAGCGGGGCTGCGGAACCACTCGCTCATCAAGGACGAGGAGCAGTACCGGTATTACAAGGAACTGCTGACCGTCGTCCGCGAGGAGTACGAGGACGTGGTGAAGAACGAAGTGCAGCGGGCGATTGCGGCCGACGAGGAAGCCCTGGCCCGGCTCTGCGGCAACTACATCGACAACGTCAAAGCCTACACCCAGCGGGAAAAGGTGAGGAACCGGTACACCGGAGGGTACGACGAGCCGGACGAACGACTCATGCGGAGCGTCGAGGAGAAGATCGACATCCCCGAGGGCCGTAAGGACGACTTCCGCCGGGAAATCATGAATTATATCGGGGCCCTGGCAATCGACGGGAAGAAGTTCGACTTCCGCACCAACGAACGGCTCCAAAAAGCCTTGGAACTCAAACTATTCGAGGATCAGAAGGATTCGATCAAGCTCAGTTCGCTCGTCTCGAACGTGGTGGACAAGGCGACGCAGGAGAAAATCGACGTGGTGAAGAGTCGCCTGATCCGGAACTACGGATATAACGATTCGAGCGCGACGGACGTGCTGAACTTCGTCGCGAGTATTTTCGCCCGCGGGCAGACGAAGAAATAGCCCGTCGGGGGCGAAGCGGGTGGGGGCCCGACCGACCTGAAGGCGTGAACCTGGTCAGGCCGGAAGGTGCAGCCATAAGCTCCGGAGGGTGCGGCTCGGGGCACCCCCATCCGCTTCGGCCCCGGCTGGGGTTCCGTCGATTCGACCCGTCTGATCGTTCGTCGTTCTCTCTCAATTCGCCTCCCTTTTCTCCCCCCCAGTGGGATAGGATGCGGTAGACGGAATGGTTCCGTCTCGGAGGATTCCCGCCGTGGGACAAAAGATCGATCAGGACTTGCAGCGGTTCCGCAAGATCGTGCGGGGAAAGGTGAAGTCCAACCTTTCGAAGTACTTGAGCCGTGGAGAGATGATCGGGAAGAAGGGGAACGACCTGGTGTCGATCCCCCTGCCGAGCATTCAACTGCCGCAGTTCCGGTTCGGCCAGAAGGGTTCGGGCGGGGTGGGGGTGGGGCCGGGTCAGCCGGGACAGCCGCTGACACAGCCACAGGACGGTGACGGCGAACCGCAGGCCGGGGACGAACCGGGCGGTCACATCCTCGAAGTTGATCTGACCCTGGAAGAACTGGCGGACATTCTGGGCGAGGAACTTGGCCTGCCGCGGATCGAACCGCGGGGCAAGAAGAACGTCGTCACGGAGAAGGACAAGTACTCGAGCATCCGCAACGTCGGGCCGGAATCGCTCCGGCATTTCAAACGGACCTACAAGAAGGCTCTCAAGAGGCACATTTCGTCCGGAACGTACGACCCGGTTCGACCGGTCATCGTGCCGATCCGCGAAGACAAGCAGTACCGCAGCTGGAAGGAAGTGCCGAAGCCGGACGCGGTGGCGTGCGTGGTCTACATGATGGACGTTTCGGGCAGCATGACCGACGAGCAGAAGGAAATCGTGCGGATCGAAGCGTTCTGGATCGACACCTGGATCAAGCGGCATTACAAGGGCGTGGACACGGTCTACATCATTCACGACGCGGCCGCCCGCGAGGTGGACGAGCACACGTTCTACCACACCCGCGAAAGCGGCGGCACGAAGATCAGCGCCGCGTACGACCTGGCGAACAAGATCATCGCCGCCAAGTTCCCGCCGGCCGACTGGAACGTGTACGCGTTCCACTTTTCCGACGGAGACAACTGGGGCGACGACAACCCGAAATGCCTGAAGATTCTGAGCGAGCAGTTGCTGCCGAAGCTGAACCTTTTCGGGTACGGACAGGTCGAATCGCCTTATGGTAGCGGGGAGTTCTTCGAGCACGTCGCCGAATTGGCCGGGGAGAACGCCAATGTGGTGGCGACCCGGGTTCCGGACCGCGAAGCGATCCTGGAGAGCATCAAGGAGTTCCTGAAAACGGGGCGGTAGAGCAAGACTATGCGAACGGAGATCCATTGGGTTCCTGAGTGTCCGGTGGGCAAGTTGGCGTTACTTGCTCGGCCGCGCGGCGGGGAATGGCTCAGAGATGAGATCGGCGAATGGAAGCAAGCGGGGATGAGTCGGGTCGTTTCGCTATTGGACGATGTCGAGGTTTTCGAACTCGACTTGGAACCAGAAGGAGAAATATGCCGGGCGCTTGGAATTGAATTTGACCGGTTTCCGATACCAGACCGGGGAACCCCGGCAGATCGATCCGCCTTTTTCCGTTTGAGCGGTTCCCTCGTTCAGAGTCTTCGGGAGAGTGCGAGGGTTGGTATTCACAGCCGTATGGGAATTGGACGGACATCATTGGTCTCTGTCGCGATACTCATCGGGCTCGGTATGATGCCGAATTCAGCATGGGATTGTGTCAAACGGGCCCGGGGACGACCGGTCCCCGATACCTCGGAGCAGCGGGAATGGTTGTCGCAGTTATCGGAACGAACCTAAATCTGGCGGCCGAAAGCTGAGGACGAAATGACCCAAACCGGCTTCTACAACACGAACCTTCCCCCGCACCTTCGCGTCCTGAAAGACGAGATCGAGGGATACGCCAAGTCGTACGGCCTCGACTTCTATGAGACCATCTTCGAAGTGGTCGACGCCGACGATCTGAACGAAATCGCCGCGTACGGCGGGTTCCCGACCCGGTATCCGCACTGGTCGTTCGGGATGCAGTACCAGGAGTTGAAAAAGGGGTACGAGTACGGGCTGTCGAAGATCTACGAGATGGTGATCAACAACGACCCGTGCTACGCGTACCTGATGCGGTGCAACCATACGGTGGACCAAAAACTGGTCATGGCCCACGTTTACGGCCACTGCGACTTCTTCAAGAACAACGCGTACTTCGCCCACACCACGCACAAGATGATGGACGAAATTGCCAATCACGGCAACCGGGTCCGCCGGTACGCCGAGCGGTTCGGGGAGGACGAGGTCGAGGCGTTTCTGGATAAGTGCATGTCGATCGACGACCTGATCGACATTCACTCTGCCGCCATCCGCCGGCGGGACGACAAGTCGAAGTACGATTTCGCTCCGCCGACCGACGAAGACGAGGAGAAGAAACCGCTTCGGTTCCGGGCCAAAGACTACATGACCGATTACATGAACCCGCCGGAGGTGTTGAAGGAACAAGACGACGAGCGGCGGAAACTGCGGGACGGACCGGCCCAGGTCGCCTTCCCGGACCACCCGGAAAAGGACGTGCTGCTCTTCCTAATCGAACACGCCCCGCTCAAGAACTGGCAGCGGGACGTGCTCGGCATCGTCCGGGACGAGGCCTATTACTTCTACCCGCAGGCCCAGACGAAGATCATGAACGAGGGATGGGCCTCGTATTGGCATTCGACCATGATGACCCAGAAGGTGCTGGTCCCATCGGAACTCATCGACTACGCCGACCACCATTCGGGCACAATGGCAACGAACGGCAAACGGCTCAACCCGTACAAACTCGGGATCGAACTCCTCCGGGACGTCGAGCAGCGGTGGAACACCGGCCAGTTCGGGCCCGAATGGGAAAATTGCGACGACTTGGAAACCAAACGAACCTGGGACAAACAACTCGGTCTCGGCCGGCAGAAAATCTTCGAGGTCCGCAAAGTCCACAACGATATTACCTTCATCGACACCTTCCTCACCCCGGAATTCTGCCACCGGCACGGGTTGTTTTCCTTCAACTACCAGGAACCGACTCAGAATTACGTGATCGAGAGCCGGGAATTCCACAAAGTTAAACAGCGACTGTTGTTCGGGTTGACGAATTTCGGAAAACCGTGGATCTTCGTGGTCAACGGCAACCACAGGAACCGCGGCGAGTTGCTGTTGCGGCATGAGTATAATGGGGTAGAGTTGAAACGCGACGAGGCCGAAGACACGTTGACGAACCTGCAGTTTGTCTGGGGCCGGCCGGTTCACTTGGAAACGGTGATCGACGACAAGCCGGCGGTCTTGAGTTTCGACGGAACCGAACACACGCGACAACCCACCGGGGGGAAAAAATGACGCCCAACGACAATTTCGCCGAAGCTCTGGCGGCCTGGCAGCCGATCGGTTCCGGCCGACAAACTTGGTCTCATTTGCTGCCCGCCGAGGGCTGGGTTGTCGGACTCGAAGCCGACCGATCCGACTCGGTCGGGTGCGTGGCTTGGCAGCTTTCACTCGCCCGCACCGGCTCAGCCCCGCTTGGACAGACGACGAGGAAATGGGCCGATAAGATCGCCGCCCGGGTCACCGGCCTGCTCGAACCGCTCAAAGTCGTGGAAGTCGACGACCCCGCAGCCGAGGCTATTCTTCGGAGTACGACGCCTTCAAAACGGGGCCCAAACGCGGCTTACTATGAAATTGCCTTGTCGGGAACGGAAAAGGCCTCAGTCCGCCGTTTCCATTCCGATCCGAAAGCCGGGACGCCGCGAACGCAGGTCAGCTTTTCGTTGACGCACGAAGTCCTGGCCAAACTCGTGGACGACATGATCCGGGATTAGCCAGTTTACCTAACCTGTCTCCGTGACCGGGAAAATCCCGGCCACTTTTCGTTTCGGGAGCAAGTTGTCACCTTTCCGTCATTCTTCCCCCGGTGACGAAACGTGGGGGAGGGATTCCGTGGCGGAAATGATTCGAATCGTCTGCCAGTCGTGCGGCCGGCGCTGGGATTACCAGGGACCCGTTTCCGATTACGGCCGGGAAGCGCTGGAAACCCGGGCCTGTCCCGCGTGCGGCTGCTGCACTCTGGCCACGCACGAACCGCCCCGGCCGAAAGGTATCCGTCTCACACGCCTCATCGAAGCCCGAATCCGGGCCTGATTTTCCCTTCTCGGTCGGCAAGCGCGCAGCCGATAATTCACAATGAGAGAGCCGCCGGATATTCATTGCGGCCGATTCCGAAAGCGCCTATTATCAAATGTGCGTACGCCGTCCCGCGCGGGAGTGGCCATTCCTAATTTGGAGTATCAACCATGATGAAGTCGCTATTGGGATTGCTGGTGGCCGGTGCGGCCGTCGCCTTCCTCGCCTCCGCCGGAGCGGACGACAAGAAAGACGCGAAGAAAACCCTCGAAGGAAAAATGGTCTGCACCAAGTGCAAATTGAGCGAAACGCCGGACTGCGGCAACGCCTTGATTGTTAAGGAAGGCGACAAGGAAGTGACCTATTACATCAAGGATAAAGGCAAAAAGGAGACGTATCACAAGTGCAGTGGCGAACAAGCGTGCAAGGTGACCGGCAAGATAACCGAAAAAGACGGCAAGAAATACATCGAAGACGCGAAAGTCGAAAAAGTGAAGTAGCACAAGGGGACGCCGAACAAAAACCGCCGCCCACCCGGGCGGCGGTTTCGTTTTGAGCGATGCTTTTGCGTAGCATGAAGGGAAACAAGGGGCCGCCGTATGAAGGTCATTTTGGCCAACCCCCGCGGGTTCTGTGCCGGTGTGAACATGGCCGTCGAAAGCCTCGACCGGGCCCTGGAAATCTTCGGCCCGCCCGTTTACGTTTTCCACGAGATCGTTCACAACCGCCCCATCGTCGAGCGGTTCCAGGAGAAAGGCGTCGTCTTCGTCGAAGCCATTTCCGACGTCCCGAACGGCGGCACGGTGCTATACAGTGCCCACGGCGTCGCCCCGACCGTCCGCCGGCAATCCGCCGAACGAAACCTGCGCGCCATTGACGCCACTTGCCCGCTGGTCACCAAGGTCCATCTGGAAGCTGTGAAGTTTGCAAAGGAAGGCTACCAGATCGTGCTGGTGGGGCACGAAGGGCACGACGAAGTGGTCGGCACCACCGGCGAGGCACCCGATCACATCACCATCCTGGAATCGGTGGAAGACGTAGCCACATTGTCGTTCCCGCCCGACGCGAAACTCGCATACCTGACGCAAACAACATTAAGTGTCGATGAAGCAAATGAAATCCTCGCGGCACTCAAGGCCCGGTATCCGCAGGTCGTTGGTCCGAACAAGGACGACATCTGTTACGCGACCCAGAACCGGCAGGAGGCGGTGCGGGAATTGGTACCGGATGCCGACGTGGTGATCGTGCTCGGGAGCCGGAACAGTTCGAACAGCAGGCGGCTGCAAGAGATCGCTCATGACCGGGGGAAATCGGCCCATCTTATCGACAGAGCCGTCGAACTCGACCCCGCCTGGTTCCGCCCCACCGACACGGTGCTCGTGACGGCCGGGGCGAGTGCCCCCGAAGACCACGTCCAGGGAATCGTCGACTATTTGAAAGACCGCTTCGGGGCCTCGGTGGAAAGCCGAACCGTGCGGGAAGAGCACGTCACCTTTCCGTTGCCGCGGGAGTTGCGTGTCGTGAAGTCCCGGTAAATATACCGGGGAAGACCCAATGCAGGCCGTTCCACTCAAATTCGTCCCGGCCGATTTCGTCCAGGATTTTACTTTCGAGGAATTCGAAGAAGCGTAGGACGGCCCCGGGTTCCGGCACGAAATGATACTGGCCAATTCGCCGGCTCGGTATGAAGCGGGTTAAGATGCTTTACCCATAATTTGGCACGGAAAACTCATCCCTCCCATGACCGACCTCACCCTCGCCCACCTTCCCCTCTTCCCCCGCCGCCGGGACTGGCGGATCGGCTGTGCCGGGGCGGGATTCGTGATGCGGGATTGCCACCTGGCGGCGTATCGACAGGTCGGGCTCAATCCCGTTGCCATCGCGTCGCGGTCGCAATCCTCGGCGGAGGCGGTCGCGTCTCAGTATGGCATTCGGGCCGTTCATTCGAATATCGAAGACCTTCTGAAGAACGATTCGGTTGAAATCCTCGACGTGGCCGTGCCCCCGGCCGCTCAACCCGAGTTGATTCGTCAAGCGGTCGAATTCGGGAAAGGGCGGTTGAAGGGCATTCTCGCCCAGAAGCCGCTTGCCCTGTCCGTCGCC
>DASXPC010000029.1:0-30147 GCA_036493815.1 Fimbriiglobus sp.
ACCGGCGTACTGAAGTGTTGACACGGCGCGAGGCGTCCATCAAAGTGGCGGGTTGACGGTGCCCGCCTCCTCCCCCCCTCGGAGCCATCCATGTCCGTTCGTGCTCTTGTCGTTCTGTTAGCGTTTCCGGTGTTGGTTGCCGGGCAGCCGGCGCGAATCCCGCCGATTCCGAAACCGGGAGTTTTGGTGCCGGAGGCGGACCGGGAGGAGCTTTTGGCCGGGCTTGTGGAATTGAAGCGGGAGATCGATTCACTGGCAAAAGATCCAAAGAATGCGGATCTGTTGCCGGACGTGGAGATTTATCACAAAGCGGTGCGGTATGCGTTGGAACTTAACGAAATGTATGTCGAGCGGGGGCGGAACGACATTGCGGTGAGCAAAGCGCTATTGAAAAAGGGGCTGCAGCGGGCGAAGGAACTGAAGGAGGGGAAGCCGAGTTGGCCAACGGCTACGGGGTTAGTCGTTCGCGGGTACCGATCGAAGATTGACGGCAGCGTGCAGCCCTACGGCCTCGTCGTTCCCAAATCGTTTCAACCCGACTCCAAGGGAAAGTTCCGACTCGACTTCTGGTGGCACGGCCGGGGAGAAACGCTGACCGAAGTCAACTTCATCGACGGCCGGCAGAAAAGCCCGGGTGAGTTCACGCCGAAAGATGCCTTCGTTCTTCATCCTTACGGTCGATACTGCAACGCCAATAAGTTCGCCGGCGAAGTCGACACGTTCGAATGCCTGGAGCATGCGAAGAAGCACTACCCGATCGATACGGACCGCCTCGTCGCCCGCGGGTTCTCGATGGGCGGCGCGGCGTGTTGGCAGTTCGCTACCCACTTCCCGACCGTGTGGTGCGCCGCCGCCCCCGGCGCCGGGTTCGCCGAGACCCGCGAGTTCCTCCGCGACTTCCGCGGCGACAAGGAGCGGCCGACGTGGTGGGAAGAGCGACTCTGGCGGCTCTATGACTCCGCCGACTACGCCCAGAACCTTTTCAACCTGCCGACGGTCGCCTACAGCGGCGAAATCGACGGTCAGAAGCAGGCGGCCGACGTGATGGCCCGCGAGCTGAAGAAGCTCGGGATGGAGTTGGTCCACGTCATCGGCCCGAACACCCAGCACCGGTACGAACCGGGGGCGAAGAAAATCGTTAGCGAGAAGGTTGATGCGATTGTGGCGAAAGGCCGCGATCCATTGCCGAAAGAGATCAAGTTCGTCACGTATACCCTCCGGTACAACCAGAGCGGCTGGATTACGGTTGAGGGCCTGAAAAAGCATTGGGAACGGGCTACGGTGAACGCGAGTTATAAAGACGACGTCATGGACATCGCGACCAAGGGGGTTACCGAGTTATCCATTTCCGTCCCAGCCCACAATCATCTTACGATCGCCATCAATGGGAAATTCGTCTACTCGGCCCTCACTGAAAAGGAAGTAAAAGCTAGCTCGAAGCGGTTCGGGGGTGCCGATTGCAATACGACTTTAATCGGTGAACGCGAGAAAATGACCAAACAACCCGGTCTTCAAGGCCCCATCGACGACGCGTTCATGGACCGCTTCTTGATGGTGAAACCCACCGGCGACCCGATGTTCGAAAAGACGGGCAAATGGGTGGAGGGTGAGATGAAGCACGCGATCACCCACTGGCGGAGCCAGTTCCGTGGTGACGCGCCGGTGAAAAATGACAAGGACGTTTCGGCCGACGACATCGCCAAGTCGAACCTCGTCCTCTGGGGCGACCCGTCTTCGAATGCCATTCTGGCCAAAATCATCGATAAATTGCCGGTGAAGTGGACGAAGGCCGGGGTCGAGTTCGGCGGCCAGACCTACGACGCGGCCACGCACGTGCCAGTGATGATCTTTCCGAACCCACTGAACCCGAAGAAGTACGTCGTCCTCAACAGCGGCTTCACATTCCGCGAGTACGCGTACCTCAACAACGCCCGCCAAATACCGAAGTTGCCCGACTACGCGATTCTCGACGTGATCACGCCCCCGAACGCACTCTGGCCGGGCAAAGTCGTCCGGGCAGGGTTCTTCGGCGAGAAGTGGGAGTTGCAGAAAGATGACGGTCGTTGAGAAGGCCAAAAATGCAACCACAGAGACACGGAGAACATCGAGATTCACCGAGTAGAAATCTCGGGATCGATTTCTCCGTGAGCTTCTGGGTTCTCCGTGCCTCTGTGGTTGCCTTTTTCGAGGACTCCGTTCTCCAACATCCGCACCCCCACCCCCGGCACCTCGACGTGCCGCAGTAAATGCGACGGCAGGTGGCAGCGGATGAACACCTCGTTGCCCCGGTATTCCTGGCGGTAAATCTCGGCGTGGGCGTTCAGGTAGGCCTGGGCTTTTCCGTTAGCCGCGTCGAGGGTCAGTTCCAGGTTTAGCAGCGTGTCGGAAAGCGCCTCCACCACCGCATCCCGTAGAGCGTCTAACCCTTCGCCTGTCAGCCCGCTGATGGTCACGCTTTTCGGGTGGTGCTTCGTCAATACGTCCAGGTAGCTCCGATCCGTCACCCGGTCGATCTTGTTGAGCACCAAAAGCGTCGGCAACCGGTCGCAGCCGAGGTCGGCAAGCACGCCGGTTACGCTTTGGATGTGCTCTTCGGCCACTGGGCTCGAGGCGTCCACGACGTGCAGCAGCAACTTCGCCTGCCGGGCCTCTTCGAGTGTGGCTTTGAACGACGCGACCAGGTGGTGGGGCAGGTCGCGGATGAACCCGACCGTGTCGGACAGCAGAATCTTGCCGAACCCCGGCACCGTCCAACGGCGGGTTCGCGTGTCCAGCGTGCTGAAGAGTTTGTCTTCGACGTAAACATCGGCCCCGGTGAGGGCGTTCATGAGCCGGCTCTTGCCGGCGTTCGTGTAACCGACCAGCGACACCGTCGGTTCGCCCCGGCGGCTCGCCACTTCCCGCTCCTTGCGGGCCTGAACTTCTGTGAGCCGTTGCTTCAAGTCCCGGATCTTCATCCCGGCGAGCCGGCGGTCCGATTCGAGTTGCGTTTCCCCGGGACCGCGGGCCCCGATCCCGCCGCCGTCCTGGCGGGAGAGGTGGGTCCACATGTTTTTGAGTCGCGGCAGGGAATATTCGAGCTGGGCCAACTCCACCTGCAACCGGGATTCCAGCGTACGGGCCCGGGTGGCGAAAATGTCGAGAATCAGTTCGCTGCGGTCGATCACTTTGCGGTCGACGAACGTCTCGAGGTTGCGGACCTGAGCCGGGGAGAGGTCGTTGTCGAAGATCACCACGTCGGCGTCGACGGAATCGACCGCGGCCTTCAACTCGTCCATCTTCCCCTTGCCGATATAGGTGGACGGCACGACGTCGTGCCGTCGTTGCGTCACCTCGGCGACGACGCTGGCCCCGGCGGTGCTTGCCAACCCTCGAAGCTCGTCGCACGGATCGGCCGTACGCCAGGGCCGGTCTGGCAGGGCGACGGAGACCAGGACCGCGGTCTCGCGGGCGACGGAAAAATCCGCCCGCCGGGTTTCGAACGACTTGCCGATATTAAACCTCCAAGCACTTCACCGCAGAGGACGCAGAGAACGCAGAGAAAGAACTATCTATTTCTTCAAAATAGAATTCTATGCGTTTTACTCTGCGTTCTCTGCGCCCTCCGCGGTGAATGTCGGGAAACAAAAACCCGCCGGAGGGACACTCCGGCGGGCATGAGGTTCGGGGTTGGCGGGCGTTCATTAGTCGCCGCCGCCGGGCAGAAGGCCGATCTTCGGCGTGGCCACGCTGCCGCGACTGGCGAAGACCGGGCTGATGGTGAGCTTGGTCGCCGTGCGGTCGGGCGTCAGGGCCTGTTCGACCCGCAGGCCCGGGGCGGACGGGGACACGCCCGGGATTCGGGTTTCGACCGGCGGGACCACGGCCGGGAGGGCGGAGGCGGTCCTCGACCCGGCGTTGGCGTTGAGTACGCTTGACGTCGCCGATCCGGTTCCACCGCTCATACCGGTCGGGGCGGTGGAGAGCGGGGCGGCGGTGGTGAGCGTCCGGTCCGCGTTGTTGTCCGCCGGGATCGAGGCGAGTTCGGTCCGGGCCCCGCCGTCGAGAGTGATTTCAACCGGTCGGGGGTTGGCCAGATCGACCGAATACGTTTCCATCACTTGGTGATCGGTCCCGGCGAACTTGGTCACGACGAGGGTGGCCTTGTTGCCGATCGGCCGGCCGAGGATTTGCTTGACAGATGCCAAGTAGGTTCCACTGAACGCCTGGGCCGCGGTGTAGACTTCCTTCTGGTCGTCGTTGGTTTCGAGGATGTCGCCCACGAGCACGCCGCCGCCAGAGGTCCGCTTGGCGGTCGCGGACGCGATGCCGCCGGTCGGTTCGGCCACGACCAGGTCGAGGTCGACCGCCTTACCCTGATATCGGAGTTCGATCACCAGATCCCGTTTCGGTTTCGTGGCCTGCAGGATCAACTGGTCGATCTCGGCCTTCCGCGGGGTGTTGCTGTACTTTTTGGCGAGGGCGGCGAGCCGGTCCTTGGCGAGCTGCCGTACGTCCACCCCGTCGTTCGGCCAGTCGCGGGAGAACAGGTTGGTGGCGGCCCAGTCGACCACGTCGGACGTCACCCCGTCGCTGCGGACGGCGAGGGCGAGTGCATTGGTGTAGGGGGCCGGGGCGTTCGGTTCGAGGGCGGCGGCCCGTTTGAGATAAGCGAGGGCAAGGTCGAACCGGTTATTGTCACCGGCTGCGTTTGCAGCCGTCAGGAACGCTTTCGGGTCGGTCGGGTCGAGGTCGATGCCGGACATTTCGGCCCGCATGATCTCGTCCGCGCTGCCGCCGCCCACTTTCAGGGCCAAGGCGAGGGCGGAGTGGGCCCAGGCGTCGTTCGCCACGCCCACACGGAGGTTGGCCTTGAGTAACTCGACCGCGTGAATGGGGGCCTTGTGCTCCATCATGAAGTCGGCACAGGCCACGATCAGCCCGGGGTCGGTCACGTGGGACAGGTTGAGGGCCTCCTGCCACATTTTGTCGGCTTGCCGGTCGACCGACTTGGCGAGGACGACCGGGTCTTCCTTCGGGTTCACGATGCGGGGTTGATCGGGTTTGCCGTCAGCCGCCGCTAACTTGTCCGGCGGAGTGCCGACCGGTACGGCTTGGCCGTTCGGCTTGGCTGCGAAAAGGCCCTTTCGCGGAAGCCCCGGGCCGCCGTTGGCCCCGAGGTCTGCTTTGGGCAGCTTGTAAGACGAATTCGAGTGGTACAGGCCGGTGCCGCGGACGATGAGCGCCCGCGCGGGCGGGTAATACCCGAGGGAATTCAGTTGCTTTTTGGGAAGGATTTCTTCGATGGCATCATCGCCCTGGTTGTTGCCTTTGAGTTGTTGCAGTTGCTGGGAGTTGGGCGTCGTCCATTCGCCACGGGCGACGGTTTCGATGATGATTTGGAGGAGGAGTCCGGACTGGTCGCCACCTTGGAGGCCGAACTGGCCGCCGAGGTTGCCGAACTGGCCGAGCTGTCCGCCCGTGGTGCCGAGGATACCGCCGCCGGCCCCCTGGTTGCCGCCGAAGCCCTGGCCCTGCTGGCCGAGTGCCCCGAGTTGGCCGAGTTGCCCGCCACCGCCGGCCCCGAGACCACCGCCGAGACCGAGCTGCCCGCCACCGGCGACCCCGAGACCGCCAATCCCACCTTGAATTCCCCCCTGGAATCCGCCGCCGAGCCCGCCGAGGAAATTTGCGGCTCCGAGGGCCTGGCCGAAGATCGCCAGTTGCTGGCCCTGGAGTTGCAAGTTCTGGAATAGTTGCTGCTGGTTGACCGATTGCGGGATCGGAATGATCAGGTCAGCGACCGGGAATACGGTCGTCACCTTTTCTTCGAGCCGACGGTTGACCGTCGTGATTTCGATGTATTCCGGCCGGACCACGTAAGTCGCGTTGACCCCGGTCAGGATGATGTCCAGGAACGACCGGAGTGTCAGACCGTTCAATTTCTGATTGACGTTCGGCTTCTTCTCCAACAGCCCTTCCACCCCTTCCGCCTTGAACGCCTCTTCCAGGACGATGAAGTTGACGTTGAACTGCTTGGACAGGTTGTCCAGGATTTCACGGAGCGGGACGTTCGACGGGAGTTCTTCGAACTTCACCCGTTTGTTCTCGAGCGTGTTCTGCAGGTCCCGGAGCGATTGCGGGACTTCCGATCCGAGGCTTTGGCTGCCGTACTTGATAACCCGGTTGGCAGTCAGTTCCCGCCAAATGGCGGCCGGTGGGAAGTGGACCGGCGGTTCGTCGGGGTACGGAATGCTCGACTTCTCGACCTGCATGAGTGTCAGCAAGAACCGGTCTTCGCGGATGCGAACCAGTTCACGGTGTTCGCGGAGGTTCGTGGCCCGCTGGCCGATCGTGTAGCTGGCGAGCACTTCCGGCGGGATCGTCTGGCCTTGGGCGATCCGTTCCTGTCGCATCACTTCCGCTTCCTGCTGGGCCAATTCGTACCGCGCCTTGTTCATCAGTTGCTTGAACTGATCGATGCGGGCCTGCGTGCGGACTTCCTGATCGAGAACCCTTTCTGTTTCGCTAATCTGGAACCGGGCCCGTGCGATGCGTTCCCGCTCTTCGGCGACCCTGCGTTTCGTTTCGGCACCCTTGGTTTGCACGTCCCGCATCTGGGCTTCGAGCTGCAGGGCGAGTTGGTTGCGGACGCGGTCGCCGATCTGGTCGTTGGCGAGGACCGACTCGCGTTGGCGTTTGAGGTCTTCGTAGGCCGCGTCGGGGTCGGTGATTTGGAGCTGCCGGGCCTTGCGGATCGTGTCATCGACCAGGACTTTGAACTGGTCTTCCTGGATGGCGCGGCGGGCTTGGGCGTCGCGGAGCAGGTCGTTTTGGGCCGGGGGCGGGGCCGCGCCACCAACGGGCGGTTTCGCATCCTGTTCGGCGATTGTCCGCAGCACGACTTTCGTTGCCGACCCGTCGGCCCCGAGTCTCGTCCCGCTGGTTTGGGCCGACAGACTCTTGCGAATCTGGTTGAGCGTGACTTTACCAGCCCGCATTTGCTCGACGACCTTCCGGCCGGAAACGGCATCGGTGTCGGACGGATCGATGTTCTCGGCGGCCTGGAAGAGTTTGTCGGCCTGGTCCAGCCGGCCGGTGCTAACGGCCCATTCGCCCTGAACCAGGAATTCGTCCTTGTAGAGCCGGTATTGCTGGGCGGCCAAGGCCAGCGTCCGGTCGGCGGCTAGAATCGCCGGGGCGTCTTTCACCGCGGAATTCCGCCACTGCTCGATCATCGGGTGCAGGAAATAGTAATCGGCCTGCGATGCCGGAAGCCGTTCGGAAAGGGCCACGTCCGTTTTCCGTCCCGCTACCGTCCCGTCGATTTTCAGGGAGACGGCTTTCGCCGGACCGGAAAGTTTGCCGACTACCAGCGTTGCCCGGTCGGCCCGCAAGGGCGGCAGGCTGCTCGGGAACACCTCCGAGACTTCGTCCCCGTATGTGGCCTTTTCGGCCCGGAGGACCGGCACCGCGAAGGCGGATTTGAGTTTCTCGGCGAACGTCGATTGGCCGTGCTGGGCGGCGAGGTCGTCGTTCAGCCGAACGACCGCCCCGCCGGTGAGTGCGGAGAGGCCGTGGATGTTGTTCGCCTGGATGTGGAGGCCGAGGGGCACGGCAAAGAACTGTATCCCGTTGCGGTCCAGGTCCCGGCCGAGTGCCACGCGGGTGGCTTCGTTGATCGGGGTCGGGGTGGCGGTGCTTGCACCGTCGCCCAGGAAGAGGAGGATCTGCTGGCAGCCCGGCCTGTTTTCAAACGTCTTCGTAACCCGCTCCAACGCGGCTTTGAGGTCCGTGGCTCCGGCACCGTATTCCGTGTCGGCCAGGCGGGAAACGGCGGTTCGGATCCCGTCGCCGCCGGCCGGTTGGAATCCGTTCGTCAGGGCGTGCGTATCCCGTTCCGAGTTCAGGTTCGCAGTCCAAACCGAAACGCGGTCGTCCGCGTTGGCGGCGTTGGCCAGTCCGGAGATGATCTGCCGGGCCATCGTGATCGGCTTTCCGGCCTGACTGGCGGAGGTATCCACCATGATCAGGATGTCACGCGGCCGGTCCGGCGTGGCGGCGAGAACGGGCATCACCTGCCAGGCGAAGAGGGTTTCCCCCCCCTTCGTGGTGAAGGTCAGAGTTGGTTGGTTGGTAAACCGAGTGCGGGCCAGTTCCTCCATCGCGGCCATTCCGGCGGGCCGGGCGACAGCGGGGGGCTTCGTGGCGGTTCCGTCGCCGAAGACCCAGGTGCCGATGGCGACACTGGCGGCGGACACGCCGAGCACCGCGGCCAATAATCGGAGCCGAGTGACGAGTGACATTGCCCTGGTGCTCCTGAAACGGAATCCCCGGCCTGGCGGAGGGCGGACGGGAAAGCGGATGACGAAGTTACTGGGATTGTAACCGGCGACCCCCACCGGTCGCCACGCGAATCTACCCAATCCCCGCCCCCGACGCTCTTTGCCGCGGGGGTGCGGGCGGAACAGCCGGTCCAACCGGACTCCACCCTCCGGGCTGGCTGAACTCTAACCGGTGTAACGACACCGGGCCGGACCTGTTGGCGCGATTACCCCTCAGACAACTCCGGGCGGACCGTGCGTAGAAAATGCAACCGGCGAAACCGGAACTCCCACCCCCCATTGCCTTGACATGCCCTCTGCGTGACCTACGGTTGACGCGACGGTAATAAGGATTCTACCGCCCCTGAACCTTCGGTTTCCCCCTCCGCGAGCCCCCGGGCTTTCCCAGGAGTGCCTGCGATTATGGCGTCATCGACAATTCCTCCGGATCCGCCGCCCTCGGTTTCCGCTGCCGAACTCAGGCGCCGGCTATTAGCTTCCACTCCCCCGGCCATGGGACCAATGCCGATGGGCGAACTCGATCTTGCGGCCGAAGTTGGGCTCCCGTCCGTCGCCGCAACTGCAACCGTACCGGGGAGTAACGCCGGGTCCGTCGACTTACTCAGCCGACTTCGCATGCCGGGCCAACCGTCGGGTTCCCACAATTCGTCCTCCTCCCAAGCCCGACCCTCCGCCCCACAACCGGCGTCGATTCCGGTCAATCAGCGCACCCCGAATACCGGGTCCATCTCCGGCCTGTTCGCGGCGTTTCCCGCCGCGGTGAGAGAAGAAGCACCCGCCGCATCCCGGCCCGAAAACACGGAATCCTCGGCCCAGCGACTGAAGAACGAAAATAAGGAACTCCGCAAACTGCTGAATGAAATGAAGCAGTTGCTGCAGGAAGCCAGCGACACCGAACAGGCACATGCGGCCCAAAACGTCGAACTTCAGACGGCCCTGGCCGAAAAATCGCGCCAGGTCGAAGAAGCCACCGAACACCTCCGCCATTTCGAAGAACAGATTTCGAGCGGGGCCCTCGCGCCGGTTCAGCCGCAAAAAAACCGGACCGAACTTGAGGAATGGGCCGACGAATTGGAGCGGGAAAACTCCAAGCTGACGAAAGAAAGAAAAGTACTGGACGAAGAACGGAAACAACTGCGGGAAGATGAAGAATCTCTGGAAAAGCAGATGCGGCAGATGGAAGTGTCGATGGCGAAGGATCGGGCGATCATGGCCCGCCAGGAAATCGACCTCCGCCGGCTACACGCCGAAATCCAGAGCGAACTGGAAATCATGCAGCGGGGCGACGCCACCCTGCGCGAACACATGCAGCGGTTTCAGCGGCGGGCCCAGGAAGTGATGACCAAACCGGCGGGTGGTGCAGCGACGAATGCGTCGGGGATGTGGGCGCGGGGCTAAAGACAATTCGATCCAGACGATCAGCGAACCGCACCTTTCTGATGGTGCGGCACGGTTTGTTTTAATGATGGCTCGATGTCGCAATCAACATCCAGGCAAATAGAAACAACACAAGCCAGCCGGCACATCCGAAGATTCGTGGTTGATCGATAATGGCCGAACGGAGCCACATCACGGCCAGTAGCAACAATCCAGTTCCATAAGTCAAAGCTTGAATATGCATCGCCTCAAAGGATGGATCGCCGGGTACTTGTTCCAACACAAGCCGGCATGCAAAACCACCCACAAAAAGAACGAGACTGAATATCCAAAGTCTTACTTTTGGCCGGGTTCGCTGAGGATTCGGTCTGGGTGCATCGTTCGAACCAGGAAGCATCACGGCCGGTTCGGCCCAATCCATCACAAGCCCCTGACGCCCCGCTTGCTCACGAGCAGCCTCGGGAGTATCTGCGTCGCTGAGCATCCGGTCCGGATCCCCGGATTTCTCATCCCGGCCATAGACCCAGAACCCCATCTTGTCATTCCTATGGGATCAACTGATACGTCACGAATGCGATCCGCCTGCCGTCCGGCGAGAAGCAGGGTACGTTGACCGTTCCCTGCCCGCCAAAGAAATTGCCAAGCACGTCGATCTTTCTTGTGGACAGGTTCATCCGCCGCAAGGACACATCCTTGTTTTCCGGGTGTCCTTTCACGTCCTTTTCGAACGAAAGGAACACGAGCGTCCGGCCGTCTGGTGATGGATGTGGGAACCAGTTGTTCCGATCGTCATTCGTGAGTTGTTCCTGTTCCGTGCCGTCCGGTTTCATGCGGTAGAGGTGCATCATTCCGGTGCGGTCGGTGTTGAAGTAAATGAACTTGCCGTCGGGGGAATATTCCGGGCCATCATCCAATCCCTTGGTGGTGGTCAGTCGGGTTTCGTTCCCGCCGTCCGCGGGGATCGTGTACACGTCGAATTCGCCGTTACGTTCGCCGCAGAAAGCGAGCGTTTTGCCGTCGGGCGACCACCCGTGCCAGTAGGACGGGCCGTCCTTCGTAACCAGTTTCGGCGTGCCTCCCGTAACGGGGAGGGTATAGATCCGCGACTTACGATTGCCCTGCGATTGGTCGCTGATAACGAGCGTCTTCCCGTCCGGTGAGAGACCGTGGTCGTTGTTGCAGCGGGTGGCAAATCCGGTGTCGATCAATTCCGGCGTGCCGCCGGCGGCTGGGATTTTGTAGATCCTGCCCCCGGTGTTAAAGATCAGCGTCTGGCCGTCTTTCAGCCAGTTCGGGGCTTCGAATCGGGTTTGGGAAACGTACACGACCTTGCGGTCGGTCGAGTTGAGGGCTTGCGTTTCGAGTGTGCTGTAGAGTTTTGGCTTGGCGGCGACGATTGGCGGGGGGCCGAGTGCCACTTTTGCGAATTCCGCGGTTTCCGTCACGTCCTTGTTGTGGGCACAGACGCCGAGACCGACGAGGAAAGGTTCCTGCAAGGTGATCCGCACAGCCGCGCCGGAGAATTTGAGATCTTCCCCTTTGGCCGCGACAAAGAGCAGGGCGTACTTGCCCCGCTTGACGAGTTGCACCCGGGCCGGGGCGGCGGCGGTCGCCTGCACTTCGTGCGTGGCCGCCCCTTTCGCATCCCGGAACTGGAGCGAAGTCAGACCGCTGCCGTGAATGGCAACGTCGACGTAGGCCGCGTCGGCGTCGGCCGATTGCCGGATCATCAGGCAGGCTTTGCGGTGGGGATCGGTACCGGCACCACGAAAGGAAATGTCCGCCGTCAGGGCGACGTCGCCGGTCGATTTCTTATAGGCGAACTGGAAGGTATCTTTCGCCGCCCACATGTTTTCGCCGCTGGCCGAGATCGTGTAAACCTTTTTCGCTTCGTCGTATTGCGTGGATCCGGGATGCAGTACGGTGCCGACGTCGGCATTGGCCTCGAACATACCGACTCGCGGTTGCGCCGAGGCGGGTTGGGTCAACATCCCACTCAGAACCATTATCAGTACCAAAGAGAGTCGTGCCACGGCTCGTACTCCGGGAGAGGTTTGATTGGTAGACTAAGCGAATTCGATTCGCCGTTCGAGGATTTTTCGTGTCCGATGCCAAACCCAGCCCGACGATTGTTGACCGATATTCGGCCGCGTTTCCGAACGCAAAAGCGAGGCACGCCGTTGCGAAAACACTCTTCCCCGGCGGCGTCACCCACGACTTGCGCCTGCTCGACCCGTTCCCGCCCTACGTAGACCGGGCCAGGGGTTCGCACAAGTGGGACATCGACGGGCACGAGCTGATCGACTACTTCTCCGGCCACGGGGCGCTCCTGCTCGGCCATTCGCCGGACGACGTGGTGAAGGCGGTGCAGGAGCAGATGGCAAAAGGCACCCACCCTGGAGCCTGCCACGAGTTGGAGATCGAATGGGGGTTGTGGGTCAAGCGGCTGTTGCCGTCGTGCGAGAAAATGCGGTTCACGGGCAGCGGTACCGAAGCGACCATGATGGCATTACGGCTTTGCCGGATTCACACGGGGCGTGGGAAATTTCTCAAATTCCAGGGTCACTTCCACGGTTGGCACGACTACGTCGCCCCCGCCGCGGACCCGCCGTACGAATCGACGACCGCCCTCGGTGTGCCGGACGCTGTGGCTGCCTGCGCCGTCGCCCTGCCACCGAACGATTTGAACCGGGTGGAAGACGCCCTTAAGAAGGACGACCAGATCGGAGCGGTGATTTTAGAACCGACCGGCGGACACTGGGGAGCGGTGCCGATCCGCGGGGAATTCCTCCTCGGCCTTCGCGAACTCTGCACGAAGTACGACCGCATCCTGATCTTTGACGAAGTGATCACCGGCTTCCGCGTCTCGCCGGGTGGGGCGCAGAGCTACTATGGCGTCGTGCCCGACCTGACGGCGACGGCGAAGATTCTCGCCGGCGGTCTGCCCGGCGGTTGTTTAGTGGGGCGGAAGGAGATCTTCGAACACATCGATGTCCGGTCCGGTAAGCCCAAATTACGGCACCCGGGTACGTACAACGCCAACCCCCTCTCGGCCGCGGCCGGCGTCGCCGCGCTTAAACGAGTCGCCACTGGTGAACCGACGGCCGCGGCCACCCGCATCGGCCGACTGCTTCGCAATCAACTCAACACCCTTTTCGCCGCGAAGGACTGGCCGTGGGTCTCCTACGGCGACTTCAGCATGTGGCGGGTACTGCCGAAATACCGCGGCCCTCGGCCCGACCCGAATGCCGGCGATCACGACAGCCTCGTCCCTTACGGCGGCGACATCAATCGGCTCGACGGCCCAAAAAATTCGACACTCGTCCACGCCTTCCGCATGGGCATGCTCCTGAACGGCGTCGATCTGCCCGGCATGGCCGGGATGACGACGTGCGAACATACCGATGCAGACGTTGAGAAGACGGTGCAAGCTTTGGAGAAGACGATACAGATGATGATGGCGGAAGGGTTGGTCTAACGCTTATGGCCGCTTTCCCAGCCACGGAGTGGCCGGCACCGCTGCCTTCTCGGCATACAGCTTGCCCAACGCCGCCGCTTTACTCCGGCGCAGCGACTTTTCGCTGAACCAAACGTTGCCGCCCGCCTTTTCTCGTGTCAGTTTTACTTGATTCGTGATCTCCTCCGCCGAATGGCGACCCGCACTATTCCCGATCCAAAGGTGCCGGCCCTTTGTATTTTGTTCCGCCCACCAGTCGAGAAGTTTCGGGTAACTCTGCTTCTCCGCCCCGATGGCCCAATAAAGTTGCGGGGTGAAATAATCGACCCAGCCCTCGTTCAGCCAGAGCTTGGCGTCGGCGGAGAGCTTGGCATATTGGTCGAACCCCTGGATGCCGGGTGGGTTTCCGGGTCGCCAGATGCCGAACGGCGAAATCCCAACTTTCACCCACGGTTTGGCCTTATGAACCTCGAAGTACAAGGTCTTAACGAACCGATTGACCGCGTCCCTCCGCCAGTCGCCGCGGGATAATTTTCCACCCGCCTTCTGGTAGTCGGCCCAGGAATCGTCGTCGGGGAAAGGGATTTCCTTCTTCGCGGCGTCCAGTTCCGGATACGGGTAGAAGTAATCGTCCATATGTACGCCGTCGACGTCGTACCGCTTGACCACGTCGAGCACCACGGCCAACGAGTGCTTCAACACGTCCGGGTGCGTGGGAATCAGCCAATAATGCTTGCCGTACTTCCTGGCGAGGTCGGGCCGGGTCTTTACGAGGTGCGTTGCGGCCGGTTCCCCTTTGGCAGCCGGATTCCAGGCGCGGTATGGGTTGAACCAGGCGTGCAGTTCCATACCCCGCTTGTGCGCCTCCTTGACTGCGAGTGTCAGCGGATCGTACCCCGGGGACCGACCCTGCGTTCCCGTCAGGAACGACGACCATGGTTCCAGTTTCGATTCGTACAGCGCATCGCACATCGGCCGGACCTGGAAGATCACGGCATTCAGGTGTAACTTTTCGCATCGGTCGAAGAGTGCGATCATTTCCTTCTTCTGCGTCTCGGCCGGCAGGCCCGGTTTGCTCGGCCAGTCGATGTTCGCCATCGTGGCCACCCAGACGCCGCGGAACTCGGGCTTCGCCGGCTCGGCGGCGGAGCACGGGAAGGCTAGGATCGGCAAACAGAGTGGGAGTAGGCCCGGACGGAACATGGTAATGGTCTCGGAAAGGCCGATACGATAAGTAGTGTATTCGAGCGTGTTTCGAGAATGCCATGCTTCCCGCCGAAGTCATGCGTCAGGTCCGTCGACTCCGGCTCCGGGCCCGACGGGCGGTGCGGACCGTGCTCGGCGGCGAATATCACTCCGCCTTCAAAGGGACTGGACTGTCGTTCGACGAGGTCCGCGAATACCAGCCCGGCGACGACGTCCGGCGGATCGACTGGAACGTTACGGCCCGCATGGGCCAGGCGTACATCAAACGGTACGTCGAAGAACGTGAACTCACCGTCGTGCTCGTGGCGGACGTCTCGGGCAGCCAGCGGTTCGGTACCGGCGAGCAGCCGAAACGGGCGGTGGCGGCCGAGGTCGCCGCCCTGCTCGCGTTTTGTGCCGTCAGCAACCACGACCGGGTCGGGCTGGCTGCCTACACCGACCGGGTCGAACGGGCCGTGCCGCCGGGGAAAGGCACCCGGCATACGTTGCGGGTGCTCCGCGACATTCTCTTTTTTGAACCGGTCGGGGCGGGATCGGACCTCACGGCCGCTCTGGAATACCTGAATCGAGTCCAACGCCGGCGGGCGATCGTCTTCATCCTGAGCGACTTCCTCGGTTCCGGCCACGACGAGTCGTTTCGCCGGGCTGCGCGAAAACACGACCTGATCGCCGTCCGCACGTCGGACCCGCGGGAGCATTCCTGGCCGGCGGTGGGCTTGATTTCGCTCGAAGACTCCGAGACCGGCCGACAGGTTCTCGTCGATACGACAAGCCGCCGGTTCCGCAAGGCGTTCGCCGCCCGTGCCGCCGACCGCGTGGCCCGGTTCGACCATCTCTGCCGGGGGTGCGGCGTGGATCGCATCGACGCCGGCACCGATGGCGGCCATTTCGACGCCCTCGTCCGCTTCTTCAAACTCCGCGAACGGCGACGGAGGGGCGGATGAGTCGTTTCGTCCACTCCGCCGCGTTTCTCCTGTTCGGCGTTCTTCCCGTTTCCGGCCAGGAGCTGAAATCCACCCTCACGCTGGATCGTGCGGAAGTCAGGCTATCCGATTCGATTCGGGCCGCGTTCGTCGTCGAAGGCCCCGCCCCACTGCGCGTGACCGTGCCGAAGAATCTGCTCACTGACGTATCGGCCGCGGTCTGGAAAACCCGAATCGAACGGCCGCCGCAACTCATCGACGACTCCCCGGATCGTCAGCGGTGGACGCTGACCGTTCGCCTCGACCCGTTTGTTCGTGGGGATTCGATGAAACTGGGCTTCACACCGTTCGAGGCGGTTGTTGGGTCCGACCCTACGGTGCGGGTCATTTCCTGGCCGGAGCGGACGGTCCGGGTCTGGACGTCGGCGGGGATGGCGGATGACGTGCGGTCGGTGACGGGTATCGAACCCATGCCCCCCGCCCCACCCCCGCCCGTTTCCTGGGCCGGGCCAATCCTCGCGCTGGTAGCGGTAGGACTGGCCGGGGGATTAGTTGGGATCGTGGCGTACAGGCGGAGACGACGGCGGCTGCCGGAACCCATCGAGGTTGCCGAGAAATGCTTGCGAGATAATCCCTCCGCACCGGCGGTCGCCGACGCGGTGCGGCAATACGTCGAGTCGACTTTTGCCGTGCCCGCCACGCGGCTGACGTCCGCGGAATTGCGGTCGCAAATCGGGCCGTTGCCCGCCGCGGCCGGGGAAGAGTTGTTGTGTCTATTGGACCTGTGCGACGGGGCCAAATTCGCCGGTTGTCCGGTATCCGAAACCGAACTCGTTGCACAAGCCCGCCGATTTCTCGCCCTCAGCCGAACGCCGACTCCCGATTAGCCGTTCGGCTTCCCCGGAATCGGGATGCCGGGGATTCCATTCATGGGCATCGGTATTGGCAGCGGAGCTACTGCGGGCACGCCCGGAATGCCGACCGGTGAAGGCGGAACCACGGTTGGTGCGGTCGCGGCCGATGGGGCCGATGAAACTGGGGCGGGCGGGGTTATCGGTTTTGCGAGCGGTGGTTCCGGGGATTGGACGTAGCTGGTCGATCGTCGTCCGACGGTAATCGGAACCGCCGCGGGCGGACGAACGCGAGCCGTCGGGGCTGCGGCCGGGGTTTTCCCGCGCTTCCCCGCCAGAGGTGGCTCGGCCGTTTGCACCGTCTGCCATGGGCTCGCCTTGTATCCGTTGAGGTGGTATTGGAAGAGGGCATCCTGGGCCGCCTTCCGCACCGAGTCCGACGGGTCCGCCTGCACGGCCTCTTCGAGGGCCACCCCGGCTTGGGCGTTCGCCGGCTTCAACTTGCCGATCGTTTCCGCCGCCGCGGCTCGCACCGAAATCGCCGGGTCTTGCCGCAAGGACGCGATCAGCCCGGACATGAGATCCGAAATGCCCCGCGGGTCGTATTCGCTCAGGCCTTCGGCCGCCGCCCGCCGCTTCTTCTCGTCCTTATCCGATTTCAACGTGACGAGAAGCTGTTTCGCCCGGACGGGAGTATCGTCGTCCTTCTTCTTCCGCTCGAACAGGCTCCGCAGCCGGGGAAAGTCGAACCTGTCACCGGCCGTGGCGTTCGACGTGAGAAGGGCCAGAACAAATGTGGCGATGGAGAGCCTGCGCATGGTGCGAATCCTCCGACACGACGTGGCGTTTCCCTACCGAATCATTCGGCCGTGGAGACGAAGCCCGGTCGATGTTGGTCGAGGTTTTTCCTGTGTCGGGAACCGCCGCTACCCGCGTGGCTCGTCTCCCCGGGTTATTCGTTAAGCCGTGCGGGAACGATAGCCGTGGAACGAGCCGTTCGACCCTCTTCCGACGGGGCAAGACGGGGTGGTTGGCAAACGCGTGCGGAAGTACGGCGAGAATAACGAGAAATAATTGGGAATTGGTTTCAAGAAACGCGTTGGCCCGGACGGGGTTGCACGTGAATGCGAACCGCCGTTCCGGGCCTGAGTTCAACTGTATTCGATTACCCGCCCATCGGTCCGCCGCCGAATCCCGCCCCCGGCCCCATCGAGCCGGGCTTCGAACCCCACTCTTTCTTGGGCGTCGGTTTGTGGTACTCCGCCGTCGGCGGCGTATCGTACCGCGGGTCGTCCGGCGGGACGGTGAATTCCTCCACCACCGGCACCTTCGCGGCGGGGTTCTCGTGCATACACCCGACGGCGGGTGCGAAGCCCAATCCGATTGCCAGCACCACGCCGTGGCGCATGGGTGTTCCTGTCGTGTGGAAAACGAAGCCGGCCCGCAGAATACCCGCAGGCCGGTCGGGATACAAGACTACTTTCTGAGTCCGATCTACTTCCCCGCCTTGGCCGCCGCGTATTTCGCGTCAACGGCCTTCCAGTTCACCACATTCCACCAGGCTTCAATGTAGTCGGCCCGCTTGTTCTGGAATTTCAGATAGTAGGCGTGTTCCCAGACGTCGACGCCGAGGATGGGGACGAGGCCGTCCATGAGGGGGCAATCCTGATTGGGCTTTTTGACCGCTTCGAGCTTGGACGATGCCGGGTTGTAGACGACCCACGACCAGCCGCTGCCGAACTGGGTGAGGCCGTTCTGCTTGACCGTGTCCTTGAACTTGGCGAAATCGCCGAAGGCGGTTTTGATGGCGTCGCCGACTGCTCCGGTCGGTTCGCCGCCGGCCTTCGGACCCATAACTTCCCAGAACAGCGAATGGTTGAAGTGCCCGCCGCCGTTATTAATCACGGCCTGGCGAATTCCGTCCGGCACTTTTTTGATGTCGCGGAGCAAGGTCACGATATCCAATTTCGCGGCATCCGGAGCCGATTCGAGGGCCTTGTTCAGGTTGTCCACGTACGCCTTGTGGTGCCGTTGGGAGTGAATCTCCATCGTCGTCGCGTCAATGTGCGGCTCGAGGGCGTTGAACGCATACGGCAGGGCGGGAAGGGTGTGTGCCATGAGGAAAGTCCTTTCGGGAAGAGAAATCGCAACGGGCGAGGGCTAATAGCAGTGTAGGCGGGTTGGCAACGAGCGTCCGCTCAAGGACGGTCAGAGAGGGTATTCGAACTCTTCCCGAATGATCTGATAGCATTCACACGCCGCCGACTCCAGTTTCTTGCCGTTGATGATGCGAATCTTCCCGTGCCGGTAATGGATCAAACCCGCCTTCTGCAACATCCCCGCGGCCAGGGTCACCGACGCCCGGCGAACCCCGAGCATGTACGAAAGGAATTCCTGGGTGAGGGGGAATTCTTCCTCTCCCGCACGGTCGCGGGACATGAGTAGCCACTTGGCAAAGCGTTCCTCGACAGTGTGCAGACAATTACAGGCGGCGTGCTGGGCGACCAACCGCATGACGGATCGGGTGTACCCATGAACGAGGGCCTGGAGCCGCCCCCCCCGCCGGACCTCGTCGACGAACAGCTCCGTCCCCAGTCGCCAGGTGTCGCACGGGATCTGGCAGAACACTTTTTCGGGGCTTTGTCCGGCCCCGTAATACGCCGTCAAACCGATGACGCCTTCGCGGCCCGTGGCCGCCACCTCCGCCGCTCGACCGTCTGCCATCACCGTGACCGACGAAATCACGCCGTTACGCGGAAAATAGACGTACGGCATGGGTCCGCCGGCGTTGTAGAGAACATCCTTGAGGCCGAACGACACCGCTGTCATCCGGGCCAAGAGCCGGTTACGGTCATTCGGAGTCAGAAAATTCAGCAAGCGGTTTTCGGAAAGGGAATCGAACGAATGCGATTGCAAACTCATTGCCCCACCGGGTGAACGGTTCGGTGGGGTTCGGCAAAAATACCGGATTGTCCAGCGAAGCTACCAGCAGTGTAACAACAAATAGTCCGAATCTTGCACGAAACCGTACCGCAGCATGTTTTTACAAAAAAACTCGAAATTCGTACGGAAACGAACAAATCGGCTGAACCCATCTCACGAAAATTCAATTGCTAACATTTGTCCCGACTCGTGGTTACAGATTCCTATGACCAATTTGGAACAGGCAGTTCGACGCTCCTCTAGCCGGTTGCAGGTTCTAGTGGTTGAAGACAATGTGGATTGTGCCGATAGCTTGGAGATGTTGTTGACCGTCTTCGGATTCAAAGTCCGAACGGCCGGTTGCGGAAAAGAAGCACTCGCAGTGATCGAGTTCTTTACCCCTCAGGTCGTCATCCTGGACGTCAATCTTCCCGGGATGGACGGGGTCACACTTGCACACATCTTTCGCCAACAACCCGATTTAGCCGGGGTACCCTTGATTGCATTGAGCGGGTACACGAAAGACCAAATTGAAAAGCTTCACCCCGAACTCCCGCCGTTCGACCATTACTTTCTCAAACCCGTTTCGAACAATGAGCTGTTACGGGTGTTGATCGAAGCCGTACCTGGCGTTTGGCGTGAACCGAAGCCGGTTTCGGGTTCCTGACATTATTTCTCGCGAATTGGGGAAGGCGGGACGGATATCCCCTTGGGACGTCCACGGGGGTATATTCCTCGGTGCGACATTCGCACAACTCTGCTCGCGGACCACCTTAAACGAACCCGTGCTGCATTCGGTGGAACGGCCCGTCGAAGAACTGCGTACTCTTATGTTGCTCGTGGCGGCCGTCGGTGACGTGGGGGCGGACTCTTGCCAACAACGCGACTTCTTCCGCCGTAGTCATTGGCACGAACGACTTCGCGATCCGCACGTTTTGCTCAAGGACTTTCATCGAATCGATGCCGACGACGAGCGAACTGATCGGCTGCGATAGGGCATAGCGGATTGCTTCCTCCGCAGTGGCGACGCCCGCCGCGACGATTTTTCCGCCGCTCTCGATGTTTCCGCCGCCGAGGCTTTTCATGCCGATGGGGCCGATGCCGCGGGATTGGAGTTCGGGCAACAGTTCGTGCCGGAAGCTGCGGTAGTGGTGGTCCGAAACGTTGATCGGAAGTTGGCAGGTGTCCCAGGAGTGTAACGGCAGCATCGCTTTCAGGATGTGCGGAGACTTGTGCCCGGTGTAGCCGAGGAAACGGACCTTGCCCTCCTTCTTCGCCTTGATCGCTTCGGCAATGGCCCCCTTCTCGACCAGCCATTCCGGGTCATTATCATAGTTGATTTCGTGGAACTGCCAGAGATCGAGGTGGTCGGTTTGCAGCCGTCGCAGACTGTCTTCGAGGTGCTGGCGGGTGCCGGCGGCGTCGCGGGCGCAGTTCTTGGTCATCAGGAAGACCTTGTCCCGCCGGCCGTCGGCGAGCGCCTTGCCCATCAACTCTTCACTCCGGCCCTCGTGGTAATCCCAGGCGTTGTCGAAGAAGGTGATGCCGGCGTCGAGGGCCGCGCGCATGAGGTTGACGGCATCGGCTTCTTCCTTCAACTGGCCGATGTGCCAGCCGCCGATGCAGAGAATCGATACCGATTCGCCCGTCTTGCCAAGCGGGCGGGTGGGAATGGCATTGGTCATGCGGATATCCTCGGGGTCGAAAGTGAGGATATCCGGAACGGGGCTGACAATCAAACGGCGACCGGCAACGGATTTATTCCTTCTTCCGTTTATAGACGGCGAGGAACTGCTTCGTGCCGGCGGTGGATTTGAACTCGGTCGGCCGCTTTTTGCCGTCCAGGTCGTAGCAAATCTTCAACGTGTCGCCGTCCAGCTCGTAAATGGCCGGGTAGGATTTCCCCTTGTTCGGCCCTTCTTCCCCCTTGACGTCCAATTCCTTCGGTTTTTTCGTCTCATCGTAATGGACGGTGCCCGTGTCGTCCGGACCGGGCGATTTCACCGTGTAATTTCCGTCTTTCAATATCAGCGTCAGCGTCTTGACCACGCTGTCGGGAAACTTCTTGCCGCCCACCTCACCGGACGTCAACTCCCACGTTCCGTTCATAGCCTTGGCTCCTTCGTTGACCTTTTTCTTGTCCTGCGGTTCGGCGGCGGTCAGCAGGCCGACGACACCCGCAATGACGAGCGACAGTCGAATCATGTTCTTCCTCCTCGGTGTTACCGGCTCAGGGGCCGGACGGGCAGATAGCAGTCGAGATCGAACTCGGTCCACCCGCCGGCCGCCGGGTCGCGGTGATACCACTCGAACGCCGGCGTCTGGGTCGGTTGAAACCCGCTTCGCGGCAGCCAGATGCGGAACAGGTGGGTCCACGCACGGTATTCCTTATGAAGGTCCCCCCGGCAACGCACGACGGCGAACCGCCCTGCGGGGATCATTCCGGCCGTCACCTCCCCGTCCGCCCGCTCTCCCGCCGGCAGGGTCAGGCACCAGTCGAAGCGGCACCGGTCCATCGGGGTGACGTCCGGGTCGTCCGCCGACATGCCGAGCAGCCGGACCGACGCCGGCAACCTTCGCTCGCGGCCCCAGGCCGTCAGTCGTTCGTAAGCGGCCAGCATCTTGGCCTGGTTGAAACTACCAAGCACGCGCACGTACGCGACCGGTTGGGCCGGCCGCTCGACCACGCGTACCCGGAACCGGTCCGGATTTTCCGGCCCCGGTTCCTTCCCGAAACCATACTCGCGATTGACTAGTAATTCTTGTCGAATCTTGCTCTCTTCCAGCAGCCTCCGGCGCGAGTACCGGCTCGGCGGAAAGCCGTAGGTCTGGCGGAACGACTTGGAAAAATCCGAAGATGACGCGAACCCGGCCTCCAACGCAACCTGCGTCAACGCTGCCTTCGGTCCGTGTGCGAGCCGGAAGACCGCTCGCTCCAACCGAACTCGGCGGACGTACGCATGAACGGGTTCGCCGACGAGTGCGCGGAAAATCCGATGGAAGTGGAAGGCGGAAAACCTTGCCAGCCGGGCGAGCGATTCAACGGAATGCGGGTCGGCCGGGTGGGCGGTGATGTGGTCGAGGGCACGGTTGATCCGTTGCCGATAGATTTGGAGCGAATCGGCGCGTGGCATTGGCCGGCGACTCTCCGGGGAATCGGCACGAAAAGGATTAGCATATTTGCCAAATTCCGTGGCACCCGGTACCGCGCGACAGAATCCGTCAAACAGCCACGTAGGCCGGCAGGTTGCGCTCCACCCGCATGACGTCCATGAGCGGCCAGAGGACGTCGACGTCGTCTTTGAACACGTCGCCGATCAAAACGTCGGTGAGGTAGCCTTTCAAGTGCGGGTGTTGTTTGACGAACCGGCCGAAACTGAAGCCGTCGTAAAACTCGCAAACGAGCCGCCTCATCCGGGCCATGCCGGCGTTGAACGGGGCTTCCCATTGCCGCAACTGCCGTTCTCCCGTGTCGCCCGTTTTCAACCCTTCGCATATCGCATCCGCGGCCATCGCGCCGGAGTTCAGGGCGAGCAGGACTCCCGACGAATAGAGCGGATCGAGAAACCCGTACGCGTCGCCGATCACGCACCAGCCGTCCCCGGCCGCCTGCTTCGAACGGTAAGAATACTCCTTCTGGGCCCGGAAGACGTCGCACCGAGTGGCGTTCGCGATCCGCGGCTGCACGCCCGGGGCCTTCGCCACCTCTTCAAAGTAGATCGCCTCTAGGTCTTTCGACCCGCGGTTCTGAAACAGGTACTCGTACCCGGCCACCACGCCGACACTGACCACGTCGTCGTGCAGCGGAATGTACCAGAACCAGCCCGTCTTTCCTTCCGTTTGAATGACGATCGTTCCCCCTTCGTCCCGCCCGTGATCCCGGAACGCCCCCTTCCAATAGGTCCAGACCGCCCCTTTTCGCAGCGTAGGGTCCCAATCCCGTAGGCCGAGTCGGTCGAGTAATGTCGTGCTTTGGCCGCTCGCGTCAACGACCACCCGTGCCCGCACCGTCCGCTCCGCCCCGTTTTCGGGCTTCACCCGCACGCCGACCGCCTTATTCCCCTCAAACAGAACTTCCAACACCCGGGCGCCTTCGTGGACGCGGACGCCGTGCTCCCGGCCGTTGGTAAGATTCATATGGTCGAATTCGCTCCGAAGGACCTGCCAGGTCTGGGACGATTCGTGCGGCTTGTGATCGACGAAATAGAACGGCTCGGACAGTGCGCCGCGCGGGTTGATGAACTGGACCGAATATTTCTTGACGAAATGGCTCTGCCGCATTTTTTCCAGCATCCCGGTCCGTCGAAGCACGTCGTACGTGTGGGGGATGAGCGACTCTCCGATGTGGAACCGGGGGAAGTGCTCCCGCTCGAAGAGTTCGACCGCGTGGCCGTTTTTCGCCAGAAGTGTGGAAGCGGTCGCCCCGGCCGGGCCGCCGCCGATTACGACCACGTCGCATTCCATGTCCATCTCCTCCAAGTCGAGTCAAAATCCGGCCACTCATTCCGAATTCGGTTTTCGCAATTCCCTGGTCATGAGCGTGTCGATCGAGACCGGCCTTTGCGAAAAATCCATGGGCTGTCGGGCGGTTCGTGCGGCTCCCGCGCGGCTTGGAGCAGGGCGATTAGGGCCGACAGGTCGGGAGCGGGCATGTGGCCGAGTTGCCTCGCGTGGCAAGCCCGCAACGGTCCGGCGACGGCTTTCACCAAGGCCCTGCCTTCGGCCGTGATGGAAACCATGACCGTCCGGCGGTCTTTGTCGCTGCGCCGGCGACGGACCCATTTTTGCATTTCCAGCTTGTCGAGGATTCGCGTAACGTCCGGCGCCCGGGAGACGAGACGGTCGGCGAGGGAGAGCGTCCGCACGCCCTCCGGAGCGGAATCCAGTAGCCGCAACACGTTGTACTGCTGCGGCGTCAGGTCGAACGCGGCAAAGAGATCGTCCTCGAACGCCCGCAACCGGTCGTACGTCCGCCACAAGTTCAGATACGCTTCCTGCTCGGGCGAGTCGAACCGTCCCGTTCGGAGCCGGGGACTTTTCATGCGGGGATGATACATGTCCGAACGATAATTGTCCAGACAACTATTTAGTGTGGACGCGGGCAGAATAGCGATCCCTTTACCCTCGCTTGGTCCGTTTCGAGAACCAGTTTGCAGGGGCTAATTTGAAGTACTCGGCCAGCACGGCATATACGTCGGGGAACTCCTCCCGCAATCCTTCCGGCGAACAGAAGAACGCCTCGGCAGCGTCGGCGAAGAACTCGGTTTCGCTCTCCCCGGCGTGAGCGGTGAAAAACGTTTCGTCGCCTCGGTCGAGTTCGGCCTTGTGGACCTTGTACGCGGCGGCCATCGCCGTCTGCCACCGCTTCGCCAAGGCAGGGTCCTTGATAGGCGGGGCCCCGTTCGCCTCGTAATCCAAGAAATCGATCTGGTGGACGAACTCGTGGATCACCACGTTCTGACCGCACCCCGGATCCCGCCCTTCCTCCAGAACTTCGTTCCACGCCACGATAACCGGCCCGCGGTACCAGGCCTGTCCGGCAAGGATTGTGTCCGAGAGTTCGTCGTCTTCGAAATCGTCTTCCGGATTCGGCGTGCGGAATTCGTTCGGATAAACCAGCACCGAATCGACCCGCGAGTAGTATTCGTGATCGGCGGCGAGCACGGGGATTGCGGCCTGGGCCGCAACGGTGATTTTGACTTCTTCCGTAATCAGCATGCCGCCGCAGCCGACCCAGTTTTTTTCGGCGACGAGAACGCGGGTGATGTCCCGCATCGCGGATTGTTCGGCCGGGGACAGAAGCAGGTAGTGGCCGACGTTCCGGTTGAGAATCGGTTCCCACCACGGTGGGAAGGGTTCGTCGAGCAGTCTTCGTCGCCGGCGTTCGCGGAGCCAATGGAACATGGTGGGGCCGGTGGACCGCGGCCGACACGGCCGCAAAGCGAGTGTGAAACGGCCGCGGTCCGGGACCGTCCTGGCCGCGAAGTGAGCGTGAAGCGGCCGGGCCGGCCGCGGTCCACAACGTCAGTCCTTCCACTTCACGAACGCTTCCAGGGCGAAGTATTCCGGCAGGCCGAGGGCGTCGTACATTCGAGCCGTGCCGAGGTTTCGGTCTTCGGCGCGTTGCCAGAATTCACGCCGGTCGGTGCCGCCCGGAAACATCGCCTGATCCTTCTGGCTCTGGTGGCGAAAGATCGCCTGTTTCTTCCGTTCGAGCACGTCGGGAGAAAGGGGCACCGCCATTTCGATCTCATGCGGTTCCCACTCCTCCCAAGCTCCCTTGTACAACCAGACATCGAAATCCTGTTTTTTCGTTCGCACCCGATGAACGGCCTCGAAAACGGCTTCGGCGCACACCCGATGAGTGCCGTGGGGATCGGATAGTTCGCCGGCGACGTAGATCTGGTCGGGCCGGAGCCGGGTAATCAACTCGACGATGTCGTCCAAGTCCTGCGGGTGGATCGGATCTTTGGTGATGGTACCGGTGCGGTAGAATCGGAGATTCATGAATTCGAGACGGTCGGGCGGAATGCCACAGGCCAAAGCGGCGGCCCGGGCTTCCGTGGCGCGAATCATGGCCTTGACGTTTAGCACTTCGGGGGTGTCCGGTTGACCCGGTTTCTTGCCGTCGAGGAACTGGCAGACCCGGTCCTTGATGGTGCCGGCACTCGATTGCTCGGCCGACGTGCCGAACTCGCTCAGGAATTCGTCGACGAAATCGACAAACCGCCGGGCGTCGTGGTCGAAGACGGCGATATTGCCGCTCGTCATGTAGGCCACGTGGACGTCGTGCCCCTGCTCGACGAGGCGGATGATCGTCCCCCCCATGCTGATGACGTCGTCGTCCGGGTGCGGGCTGAAAACGAGCACGGTTTTTTTGTCGTTCCCTGCGGGATTCAGATGGATGGTGTTCAGGCGGTCGTGAAAAACCTGTTCGCCGATCCGCTCGGCCGGGCCCCGTTCGCGGAGGAGTTCGTACAGGTGGTGCTCGCGGAAGTCTTCGTCGTTCAGTTTCTGTAGCCCCTTTTTCACGCCGAGACTCAGGCCGACAACGGCCCGGCGGACGGTTTCTGGCGTCCACTCGCACGGGCCGACTTCCCAGGGCCGTTTGACCGCCGTCGTCTCGGCCGCCGCGGCCGAGTCCAACACGAACAGGGCGTCCGGGCTTTCCTGTAGAAAGCTCGCTGTCACCGCTTCGGAGGGGGCGAGTTCGATCGCCTTGAACGTGACCGGGGCCTTATGTTCCCCGAACGACATCAGAAATACACGCCGGGCGTCGAGAATGCTCGCAACCCCCATCGTGATCGCCTGGTTCGGGACGTTTTCCTGGCCGAAGAACCCGGCTGCCGCGTCCCGGCGGGTGATGCTGTCGAGGATCACCATCCGGGTCCGGCTGTTCTTCGGGCTGCCCGGTTCGTTGAACCCAATGTGCCCGGTCCGACCGATGCCGAGGATCTGCACGTCGATCCCGCCCGCCGCCTTGATTTTTCGCTCGTACTCGGTGCAGAAGTCCTCAACCTCTTCCACTTTCAACGTCCCGTCCGGAATGTGGATATTCTCCCACTTCACGTTGACGTGGTTGAAGAACGTCTCGTGCATCCAGCGGAAGTACGAGTGCGGGTCTTCCTTGGGCATCGGGTAATATTCGTCAAGGTTGAACGTGACGACCCGCGAGAAGTCGAGGCCTTCCTCTTTGTGCAGACGGATGAGTTCGCGGTAGAGGCCGACTGGCGTGGACCCGGTGGCGAGGCCGAGGACGGTCGGCTTCCCGGCCGCATTTCGCGCGCGGATGAGTTTATCGATCTCCTTCGCCACGAACTTCGACGCGGCCACGCTGGTCGGGAACAGTTGGGTCGGAACGCGGGTGTGTGGGAGCAGGTGCTGTGGTGGCATGAGGCGGCACGGGCTCGGATTTGGGAGCTGCAGGAGAGTTGCTGTTTTAGCGGGTCGGGCGGGTGATGCAACGCCTACGGGCGGGTAGAGGACCGCCCAACTAGTGGCAGAAGGATGCGGTCCGCTTCGGCTTCGTTTGATACGTTCGGCACGTTCGAATACAGTTCCCAGGTTTCGGTCAACTCGGCCGACCGGCCCGGGGCAAGGTTGACCAACTCCCCACAGGTTTCCATTTCCAGCATGTCTTCGTTCGAGAACGTCTGATACCGGGTGCCGCGGTCCGGGTAGACGGCCCCTTCGCGGTAGTCGAATCTCTTGACAAATAGGTTGCCCGCATTCAGGTACGCCACCCATCCCACGCGGTGGGCGAGTCCGATCTTGGTCGGACCCTTGGTCGAGTCCTGACGCAGGAAAATGTACCGGGTGCCGAACGTCCACCGGGGGTCGGCGAAATCGAAATACGGCCAGAGGACGAGTTCCTGGTTCGGGCCGAAATCGGCGGGGGTTTTGGCGTTGCGGACGTGGCCGGGGTGCGGGGATTTCGGGGGGAGGGGGATGATTTCGATGCCGCCCGGGGCCATGACGGTCGGTCCCCACGGGGCTAATTCGGTCGCCGAAGAGCCGATGTTTGTAACAACGAGCGAGACTTCGACCTTCGTCCCGGACGTGCCGAGGCGGAGTCGCATTTCTTTCTGAACGCCGTATTCGGTTTCGGGCGGTGGGACGAATCTGGCCCCTTCGCCACCCGGCAGAGCGTCCCATTTCAGCGGCCGGTTATCGGGGAAATACGTGCGGGTCAGGTCTTCCGGGGCGAGCCAGAACCGGTGCCCGCCGCGGATCTGCCAATCGGATTCGCCGGTGCCTCCCATCATGCCGTCGTAGTTCTTGAGGACGTTGTTCCCGCCAGTCGTTCGGTAACTGACAACGCGGGGGCCGACGTCGAGGGTGACGATCAGTTCGCAATCGGCGTTGGCGAGTCGAAGGTTGTTTTTCCAGCCGCGGTATTCCACGACGTTCACGATGCGACCTCGAAGAGTGCGAACAGGTGCCCGCGTTAATCCCGGCCGATCGGAACGCCGGGTTTAGAATCAAGAAAGAATCTAATTATGGCGGCGGGTACGGGCTTTTCGACCGAGCCAGACGGCGGCCATGCCGACACCGGCTAGGATCAACGCGGGCGGCGCAGGTACCGGGGATGTTATGACACCTCCACCCGTGCCGTCGGAACCACCCCCTCCACTACCACCTCCCCCTCCTCCGCCATTCCCGGGGTCTCCCCCGGAATTGACGGTCGTCGAACCGCCTCCACCCCCGGTGCCGGAACTTCCCCCCCCAGACCCGCCGCTACCGGTATCATTGCTTCCACCGCCGGAACCACTTCCGGAGGAAACGACACCCGGGAATCCGCTGTCATCTCCCCCACTGCCTCCGCTTCCGATTCCGCCTCCCCCGTTGCCGATCGTTGAACTGCCGGACGGAACGACGGATCGATCCAGTGGACCGCCAGATTCGGCTCCACCGCCGAGCAAGGGGCTGCCGGTCGAAAGGTTGTCTTCGTTCAACCCCCGCAGGCCCAGCGGGGTGGCACCTTCCCTTAACCGCAACGCAAGCTGGGCTTGTGGTGCCGGTTCGTCATTTCCGGGCAACCCGGTCATCCGCACGAGTTCGAAGCTGCTGAAAGCGGGGTTCACGTCGAAAATCAGATCGTCGCCGGATAGCGATTGGAGGTATTCTTCCGCTTTGCGCACGTACTCCGGACTGCTCGCGGCCTCGCGGTAGTTGGCGCGAAAGTCGCCCGAATAGAGGCTGAACCCGGAGGACCCGTCGGCCGGGACGGCGGATTCCTGCATGATTTCCCACAAGGCCGTCTGAAACGCCGAGGGCAGTTCGGCGGGCTCTTTCAACGCCTCCTGGTAATACAGACCGTAGAGTTCCTTGATGTACTTCACGCGCCGATGCGCTTCCGCCATTCCCGCGGCATCGTTGGTCATGCCGAAGAACGCCGGGAGCGTCATGGTTTCAAATTTAAACGGATAGGTTTGGCCGGGGATGATCGTAACGAGAGGTTCGAGGCTAAACGTCCGAAAGTTCCGATCGAGGCCGCAGGTCGAGAATTGCGTTTTCGGAATTTCCCAATCGAGCATACCCACCGGACGGCTTAAGACGCCCATGTCCTTGTAAGAGAAGGCGAAATCTTTCTGGCCTGCGAGTGCCTTATACGTGGCCTTGAACGTCAGGTCCTCCGTCGGATCTGGATCGTCGGCGTAAAGTTGCTTCCCCGACCAGATCCCCGCGAAAAACACTGCACCAACGGCTAACAGAATCCCTGCCATTTGCCGTCCGGATTGCGACGAGTTCGGAACGAGCCTCCGAATTGATTGGCAAGGACGGGAATTCATCGGTCTTTTGTCCGGATCGAGTTTGCGGGTTCCAACGATTAGTGTGGTCAGGACGGAAATCCTTTTCAAGGCCGAAAGGCGCAACCGAAAGCATATTCCAAGCAGGAGAAAGACTTTGCGTCGTTAACGATTGTTTACACGTGATTCCCCATTTTCACTCTCACGGGTAGAATACTTTTGCCCGTCGTGTTGAATCAGAACCCGAGGCGGTTGGAAGTGCATAAACCGATGATTGTCTCGTGACACTGGCAGAGTTATCTTCACGACGCGCAAGACATGAGCACAAATAAGCGACGGGGTACGGAGAAAGCCGCCCCCGCCGCAAAGACACGCACGGGCTACTTTTTCGCCAGTTCCGCCTTTACTGCTTTGGTGAGTTCCTCGCTCTTCGGATCGACACTCGACTTGAACCGGCCCACCACGGTGCCGTCTCTTGAGATCAGGAACTTCTCGAAATTCCACTGGATTTCACCAGCGAATTTCGGGTCCGTGTCCTTCTCGGTCAGAAACTTGTAGAGCGGACACTTCCCCTCACCTTTCACGACGACCTTGCTCATCATGGGGAAGGTGACCTTGTATTTCGAGCTGCAGAATTTAACGATCTCTTCGTCGGTTCCGGGTTCCTGCTTGCCGAAGTCGTTCGCCGGAACGCCGATCACGACGAGGCCCGCTTTCGCGTGGGCTTCGTACAGGCTTTGCAGCCCTTCGTACTGCGGAGTATAGCCGCACTTGCTGGCGACGTTGACGAGCAACACGACCTTTCCCTTATACTTGGACAGGTCGACTTCTTTTCCG
>DASXPC010000030.1:0-24634 GCA_036493815.1 Fimbriiglobus sp.
CTGCAAGGTGTCGTGACCGTCCTGGCCTTCGACCGTGTCGCTGCCGTCGCCGGGGTTCCACACGAAGGTGTCGTTGCCCGCGCCGCCAATCAACACGTCGTTGCCGCGACCGCCGACGATGGTGTCGTTACCGTCCCCGCCGTTCAGCACGTCGTTGCCGTCCCCGCCGGTGATCCGGTCATTGCCCGCTCCGCCATCGACGGTGAGTGAGATGAGCGAGGCCAGTCCGTTGCCGCCGGTAAAAGTATCGTCTCCGCCGTTCATATTGACGGAGAGATTTTCCGTCGTGCCGATGTCGAGGCTGAACGGTGCGGGATCGATGCGGTCGAATCGGACGCGGGTGCCATTGGCCGTCGCAGTGAAGGTTTCGGCCCCGTTGCCGCCGTTGACGACGACGGTATCGTTGCCGTCGCCGCCCTCGTTCAGGTCCGTACCATCACCCGGGTTCCAAATCATTTGATCGTCCCCGGCTTCGCCGAACACCTGATCGTTGCCGGAACCGCCCGTTAACATGTCATTGTCGTTGCCTCCGAAAAACAGGTCATTGCCTCCCCGGCCTGCCAAAACGTCATTCCCGGCTTGGCCGAAAAGCAAATCATTCCCCGAGCCGCCGGTGAGAGTGTCGTTACCGGCCCCGCCGAAAAGGTTCGCGGTCGGCAGTGCCCCATTGGTCTCGTCGAGACTAATGGAGTCGTTGCCGGATTGCCCGAAGACCTGAATGATCGACGTGTTCGCCACGGTGGGTGTTCCGCCCGTCACCGAAACGGCACCGCCATTGACCAGGATCCGACCCGCAGCGTCACGACCCACAACGATCTGGTTATTCCCGGCATCTCCGAAGACGGAGAGGACGCCGCTATTCAGTGTGAACGAGGCCGTTACTGCGGGAACGATTCGGTCGCCGAGCGACTCAAGAGCCGGGAAGAACCGATAGTTCGATGTAGGGATACGTACGAGCTGGAAATCCTTGGTCGATTTGCGAATCACTTTTGCCCAGAAGGAGTTCAGCATCGTAAGCCCTCGAAATGTTTTGGGGGAAAATTCGAGCCCCCGGTGGCGCGCCGGAATTTACGCCGGAAGGCAGTTCACCGCTCAGCTGCCTCTCGACGCTCTCTCATTCGAGGTGGTGGCGAGGTTGTGACAGGATTGATGACCGGTTATCAAAAAAAATTCACAAAGATATAATATTCACATGTACACTAACTAGGGAATAATTGCTGTACGATGTGCCTAAATTCGCCCAATTTTACCGTTCGTGTCCTTCCGACAGGAATAAAGGCCCTCACTCGGGTTCTTATTGTCAGACTCTGTTTTACCGAACCCGAGGTGTAACGTGCGTGCCACCGATTTCCTCGTATTTGGGGCCGTGGTTCTGTTTGCAGTCACGGGCTGCGGGCCGATGACTTCGCCGATGCCCGTCCGGTTGTCCGTCGACGAACAGGAAAACATCAACAACGCCTGGGACAAAGCCCTCACCCCGATCGGGAAGCTCGACCGCCAAGCGGTATTGGACCTCATGGTCCTTCGCTACGCGTTCGAAGTGGGAGTAGACAAACTAGATTTCCGGAGTGAGAAGCTGTTCAAAGGGGGAAAGGTCGTCATGATGATTGCGTTTGATCGGGCCAAACCGGAGCTGGATCGATTCGACTTTACAGTATTCGACGAAGCTGGCAAGGAAGTCAGGACCGAAAGGTACTCCCGGGACGACATCGAGTTGGCGAATCGAGTTTTCTACCGTCAGAACAGGATACTACAGGAAAAGAAAGGGCAAGGAACGGCAACAGCGTCGGAGTTGAAAGAGCTTGGTGAAATCGAGGCCAGAATCCGTGCCGTCAATGCTGCATATCCAGCGGTACAAATCGTGCCGCCCGAACTACGAGCCGACGATCACAAGTGACGGGAAACAACGTCATAGAATGAATGCATAGTCGGAGCGAATAAACTCGTTTACCTGGCCGGCGGCATCGGTTTGGCCATGGGGCCATCTTGATCCTGTTCAATGATCGGATCGGCGGTAAACTCTGGTTCGGTATTGCCATCCTGGTGTTGGGAATGGTGCTCTTTGGGATGGCGGTTTTGGAATCCAAGTCTACCAAAGGAACTTACCCCCTGACGAACAGTAGCCTAGACTGATTTCATGAACGTTCGCTCCGGCGCCCGGGGAAAAACGATCGGTCGGCTCAGCCCTTGCGGGGAAATTTTCGTTGAGGGCTTTCGCCATCCCGCCCGCGCCGAATTCGGTATGCTCGCACCGGCCACGCCTGTCGTCGTGGTCGGGTCGAACGAGTTTGGCCTGGTGGTCCGGCCGATGGCCGAGAATGACCCCGTGGGCCCGGAAATCGATACGGGAGTTGTCCTGCCGACTCCGGCCGAAAAAATAGAAGAGCGAACCGAACAGACGGCCGAGGCACTGGAACGGGCCCGGGAAGAGTTACGGGCCTATTTCGTCACCCTGCTCGTTCTGCCATTCATCAGTGGCGCCGCCTTTGCGGGGATCGGGTATTGGGCGGGCGGCGATGTGTGGGCCGTCGTTGGATTGTTCTTCGGTCTCGTCCTCGGAGCAATCGGTCTATTGAAGTTGTTCCTGGCATCCTGACCGCCTCCCAAGTGATTGACGTCAATTCCCGGTTGTCGCCGGGACTCTGTTTCGGCAACATAACTCATCCCTACCGTGTTGCCGGACCTGCCATGCCGACGCTTTCCGCCTTCGCCCAGTCGCTGACCACCGAAACCGCGTTCGACGTCTTGGCCGTGGCCAAGCGGTTGAAGGCCGGTGGCAAAGACGTGATCGAACTCCAAATCGGGGATAGTCCGTTCCCATCATCCTCCTCAGCCGTCGCCGCGGGCAAGGCCGCCATCGATGCCGGCGCCACCCGCTATTGTCCGTCGCTCGGCTTGCCTGAATTCCGCGAGACCATTGCGAAAACGGTGAAGGCCGAGTTCGGCATCCCAGCCACGGGCGAGAACGTCGTCGTCGGCCCCGGAGCCAAGGTCTTTGAGACCTATTTCTGCGAAGCATTCCTCGAACCGGGCGATGAAGTGTTGATGTTCAGCCCGCAATTTCCGACCTACGAACCAAACGTGGTGCGCCGCGGCGGCAAGCCTGTGTACGCGGCCCTTCGGCAATCGAACGCATTTCGCCCTGACCCGGCCGAGGTCGAGAAGTTTCTGAAGACGAGCCAGAAGCCGAAGGCGGTCTTTCTCAATTCGCCCCACAACCCGACCGGCGGCGTGGCCACGAAAGAAGACCTGGCCGCGATCGCGAATCTTGTCCGCGGCAAAGACGTGGCGGTGTTCAGCGACGAGCCGTACTGCCACATGGTCTGGCAGGGCCGGCACCACTCGTTCCTCGCGGAACCTGGCATGTTGGACCAGGCCGTGGGTGCGTTCACTTTTTCAAAGAGTTACAGCATGAGCGGTTGGCGCTGCGGTTACATGATCGCCGCCCCGGCAGTCGCGCAGATCATCGGCAAGATGATTAACACCTCACTCTCTTGCGTGCCGCCGATCGTGCAACTCGCCGGCAAGGCGGCATTGGAAAATGATGCAGCCGAGAGGGACGCGACAATGGCGAAGTTTCACAAGAAGGTGGAGCTTCTGGTGAATGCGTTGAAGACGGTATGTGGGGTGACCGTGCTCATGCCCGTCGGCACCTTCTACGTCTTCCCCAACGTTCAGCCGATCTGCGACACGTTGAAGATCAGCTCGCACGGCCTCGCCATGTATCTCCTCGAAGGAGCCGACGACAAGAAGGGCGTCGCGTGTTTAGGAGGCGAGTGCTTCGGCGCGGCTGGGCAGGGATTTGTGCGCTTCAGTTGCGCCGAACCCGACGACCGACTCGTCCAAGCGGTGGACTTCTTGAAAGAGGCAATCACGCGCAAGGACCGCGTGTCGCAGTATCTGGAACGGAACCCGAAGTATCGAGCCGTTTAACCGCGACGCGGAGTCTTCGGAGCGAAGCGATCGCCGGTACATACTCCCTTCCGAAGACGTCGAAGCTATGCTTTCTTCCGCTTGGCAAACTCCTTCGCCACATCCTTTACACTGCGCGTATTGAACACCTCCTCCTTCGTCAGCCACCCGCGGCGGGCGACGTTGACGCCATACTCATAGAGGGCCAACTCTTCCGGGGCGTGGGCGTCGGGGTTAATAACGATCGTGATGCCGAGGGCTTTGGCCCGTTTCACGTAAGTCCAATCCAGATCGAGCCGCATGGGCTGGGCGTTGATTTCGATCATCTTGTTATGTTTCGCGGCAGTTTTGATGACTTCCTCCAGATCGATCTTGTAGCCGTCGCGGCGGAGAAGAAGCCGGCCGGTGGCGTGGCCAAGCATCGTGACGTGAGTGTTCGAGAGGGCCCGGCAAACCCGTTTGGTTTGTTCCTCTTCCGTCAAATTGAAATGGCTATGAACGCTGGCCACGACGTAGTCGAATCCTGCAAGTAGCTCGTCATCGAAATCCATTGTCCCGTCCGGCAGGATATCGCACTCGGTGCCTTTGAAGATCGTGATCCCCTTCAACTTCTGGTTCAGTGCATCGGCCTCGGCCCACTGGGCCTTCACCCGTTCGGGCGTGAGGCCGTTGGCAACGGTAAGGCTCCGCGAATGGTCGCCGACACCGAAATACTCGAAACCGAGTTTCTTCGCGGCCAGGGCCATTTCTTCAAGCGTTGCTTTCCCGTCCGAGGCCTTCGTGTGGTTATGGAAGACGCCGCGAATTTGGGATGCTTCGACTAGGACAGGTAGTGTGTGAACTTCGGCCGCTTCGACCTCGCCCGTGTCTTCCCGTAGCTCAGGCGGCACGAAATCGAGTTCCAATGCCTTGTAGATGTCTTCCTCCGACTTGCATTTCACGTCCGAAAGGCCGTATTCGTTCAGACTCCATCCGCGGTCCAGGGCACGTTGCCGAAGGCGGATGTTGTGGGCCTTCGAGCCGGTGAGGTACAGGATCGCGAACGGAAATTGCGTGTCGTTGACGACGCGGAGGTCCGCGTTGAGTACAACTTTTTCTCCGTCGGTCTGCATCTCGGCGACGATGCTCGATTTGGTTTCGCCGTGGCCGATGACCTGCAAGACTTGGGGCAGCGACGTGAACGCTTTCATGATCGGCCCCGCGTCCTTGGCCGAGGCGACAATATCGATATCTTTCGCGGTCTCCCGCCGCCGGCGGATCGAACCGCACATCTCGGCCCGCTTCACGCCGGGCATTTCGAGGATCTGCTCGAGTAGCGTTTTGCCGAGCGTCAGTGCCAGGTCGATCCGAACTCGATTACCGACCGTACCCAGAAACGAGATCCCTTCCAGGATTTTCTTCTGCGTCTTAGCCCCGAAGCCCTTCATTTTTGCCACTTCATCTTTATCGCAGGCCTCCTTCAATTTCTCGACCGAGTCGATACCGAGGGCGTCGTACATCGCCTTAACTTTCTTCGGCCCGACGCCTGGGAGTCGGAGGAGTGTGACCAACCCCGGCGGAATGGACGATTTCAGTTCTTCGAGGTACGGCAGCTTGCCCGAGGTAACGAGCGTGGTGATTTTCTCCTGCATGGCGTCGCCGATGCCGCGGATTTCTCCTTTATTGGCCGCGGTTACGAGTGCCGAGACGTCCCCCGCGAACGACCCGACAGACCGGGCTGCAGAATGATACGCATTGCATCGGAAGGCGTTTTCGCCCTTCAGTTCCAGCAAAGTTCCAATCTCGTCCAGTGCGGCAGCAACGTCATCTTTGGTCATGGTTGTTTCTCCGTGTCTATCAGTCTAACCATCGTGAACCCCGCCCGCGAGGGCGGGGGTGAAGCCCCAATAACAAGAAAACCCCGGCACACAGGCCGGGGCAAGTCGAACCGTCACCCCGCCCTTGAGGGCGGGGTTCACGAAGCAACGTTTTCGAAATCAGGCAACACGTTGGAAACGTGCCCCATGATTAAGCCGCCAGTCGATACGCCGGAATCGCTCTCGCCGGGGCACGGAGCATTATTTCCATGCCGTTGACAATGCGGTCACCGCCGCGGCCGTCGATCATTTTTCTGGCACACCGCGACATGCCCTGCCGTTCGATCGGGTCGGTGAGGACCACGCCGACAGCCTCGGCCAAGTCGGATTCTTTCACGTCAGCAGCCGACCCGAGGAATGTCGCCACCCCCAGGTCGTCCATCCGCTTGGCGTTCATCGAATGCCGTGGCGAGCCGGCAATCGTCAATTGCGGGATGCCGACGCAGCAGAGTTCGAGCGACCAGGTATCTCCGCCGGTCAAGGCGAAGTGGCCCCGGACGAGTCGTGTCATGATCTCCTTTGCCTCGGTAACGATCTCGACACGGCTGCCGTTTTCGTCCGCGAAATCCTTTAGTTCTTCATAACGGTCGTGGTGGGTGCGGACGATCATGCTGACCTTGTCAACTCCCGGAATCGTCAACAACTGTCGGGTGCGAAGAAGGGTCTGGTCGCCGAAGTCGTCGTCGCCGAATGCGACGAGGGCCCGGAAAGGGCCGGGCTGTTCGGTGGCACGGATGGTCCGCTGCCGGCGGAACAGGCCGCGCACCAGGGCGAACTTTCGTCCCAGAAGGAGTTGGGCACCGGTGTCGAATTTGAACGCCTTGGGTCCCGGAGTGAAGTAGGGGTTCACTACGAGGTCGGTCGGAAATTTGATCCCGGCGGACGAGTCGACTGCGATGACGAGCGTTCCCGTATCGCGGATGTTTCGTAGATACTTTTCCGAGACGTCCGGTCCGGCTACGACGACGGCCGCTGCGTCGAGCCGGCGGATTTCCCGAAGGGTGGCTTCGATGTCGCCGGGAGTGCCCATCGGTTGCTCCGCCGGAGCCCAGGCGTTGTTCCCGCGCGTCACCACCGGGGCGAGCGACAGCGGCTCCAGATAGCTGAAGAAGTGGGTACCTCGCCGCCGCCGTTGTAGCGCGGCAGCGAAAGCGAGACATTGGTAGAACGGCTCGAACCCCGCCGACGGGGTGCCGTCACAACGAAATAACACCGGGCCGCGCTTCACGTCCATGTGGCGCACCTTCCACGCTGGGGGAGTGGGGAGGCGGTGAAGTCACGAAAGCCCGAGGACTGCTGCCCGCGGGCAAACGCTTCACAACCAGACTCATTCCGGGTGGTGCGAAGGAGGAAGCGCCGCACGAAAGTGCGGGCATATCCAACGTCACCTCTTCTCCGGCGGGGCTTGTCGAAGCCCCTCCCGATGGCCCTTTGGGTTCCGGTCCGCAGGGTTCGGGGTTCGTCCGCCGGTTCCGACGGCGAGCGAACGGGCGGGATGGTAATGCTTTTTTTCCGCTTTCGACAAGGCCACTTTTGCCGATCGGGAAGGCTGTTCCGCGCGGAACGGTCAACCGGTCTTTCGGAAGCGATCGGTCGTCGGTATCACCCCGTCGGTTCGGAATGGAATCCGATTCGGAGGAACTCTCGGATGACTCACACGCAACCCCGGCTCGGCCGCGGACTCGACGCCCTGATTCCCGGAGGGAACCCGTCAGGCACGAATTCACGGGGCGACCGGTTGGCCGTCGGCCGGATCAAACACAACCCCTATCAACCCCGCAAGCGGTTCGACGACGACGAACTCTCGCAGCTCCGCGAAAGCATTAAGTCTCACGGCGTCCTGCAACCGCTCGTCGTTCGAAAGCTCGGCGACGATTTTCAACTGATCGCGGGCGAACGCCGGCTTCGGGCCGCCCAGGCCGCGGGCCTGAACGAAGTCCCTGTGCACGTCGTCGAGTTCAACGACCAGCAGGTGTTTGAAGCCGCCCTGGTCGAGAACATCCAGCGGAGTGACTTGAACGCGGTCGAAAAAGCCCAGGGGTTCAAAGAGTACCTGGATAAATTCCAGATGACCCACGAACAACTCGGATCAAAACTCGGCCTCGACAGGACGACGATCAGCAATTTGCTGGGCCTTCTCAATTTGCCCGGCGAAGTGCAGGAGGCCGTCCGGCTCGGCCAGATTTCACTCGGTCATGCGAAAGTCATCAAAGGATTGACTGACGCGGCCCGGCAAGTCGCGCTTTGCAAAGAGACGATTATGAAAGGGTTTTCGGTCCACGCCCTGGAACAGTTGGTCAAACAGCAACGCCAGGACGCTCCCCCGGCCGCCGCAACCGACAAGCCGGTCGCAGCCCCGGTCGTGAAAACCGCCCACGTGGCCGGCCTCGAAACCGAACTTCAGCAGAAACTCGCCTGCCGCGTCGAGATTCGCCTGAAAGGGAAAGACAAAGGCCAGATCGTCGTCGGTTTCGAATCGAACGACGACTTCGAACGGGTTTTAGAGATTCTGCGAAAATAACCCTGACGACCGGGCGAATCACTTCCAGGGCCGACAGGGTCGGCCCTGCGTCTTTTGGGAAAGCGTTATATACAATAGCCACCTTCAGCACACCGTTTTCCGGAGTGATTCGCGTGCTCCGATTTGCATTCCTACCCCTATTACTGATCCTCGCAGCAAACGGGTCCGGGCTCGGGCAAGGGCGGAGGAAAGAACCCGAACCCAAAGAATACGTGTCCGAAACGTACTTGTATAAGACGAACTTCCCCGAGAAAGATCCGAAGGTGACCACGCAGAAACTCAAAACAAATGCCGGCGAACTAGACCAGGGGACTGCTTCGGTCGAACTGCGAAGTGCAACGTATTCTGTTACCGTAACCGAACTCCCCGAGACGACGATTCGAAATGGCTCAAAGGCTGTGTTCGACGGGGTGCGGGACGGGATAAAAGGGAAGGCCGGGATTATTCAATACGAGAAGCCTTGGGATAAAGGGCCGGCTCACATGCATTACCGGGAAATCCTTTTCGATTTCCGGAAGAACCAACTAAGAACACGAATCTACCTTGTGGACAATCGGCTTTACCAGGTGACTGTGACCGGCTCGAAGTCGATCGTCACCGGCAATACGGCCGACAGGTTCTTCTCAGCCTTTGAAATCACCAAGTAACGAACCGGTCCGAACCCGGCCACCTTTCGTCTGTCCCTTCGACTCAGTAGAATGTGGACGCCTCGGGGTGTAGCTCAGCCTGGTAGAGCGCTTGGTTTGGGACCAAGAAGTCGTCGGTTCGAATCCGGCCACCCCGACTCGCGAATTTTTCAGAGTGTCATTCCCCAGATGCCGGCTTATCGGTCGCTTGCATTCCCTTTCTCATTACCCATCCAAAGTCTGTCCTTAGCCGAGCTGACTTTCATTACCCCGAAACACTATTGTGAAAGCGAACAACCGCGGCAGGCACCATTGGCGTACCTGCCGCGGTGATCGGCAAAGGTGTTAACGGTTAGCGGCCACCGTTGAGCGGGTACCACCAGCCGTTACGAAGCATGGAGTAGTTTCCGCGAGCGTCCATCTGGAAGACGTTACCGCTCGAGTCTCGGTAGTACTGCCCCGTTTGCAGCGTGTGCGGCAGTACGTAGCTGGACCCGGTGTACGGATTTGTGTAAGTCGTGTTGCCCCGGAGCAGGTTGCCGAACTCATTGTTGTTATGGTGAAAGCCGTTCATGTAATTTAATTGGGCTTGGCCGCGCGCCGCCTGGGCTTGACGATACCCATTGAGGGCATAGAGTTCGGCAGACCGGTTTCGGGCCTCGGTCGCCCGGAAATTGGCGATGCCGTTGGGAGTAAAACCGGCGGTTGCCGCATACATGTAGGCGAATTGCTGAGGCGTGTATCGTCCGCCCTGAGCGAGGTGTTGGCGATAGGCCGCCTGTACGCGGGGGTCGTTCAGATTTCGACCGATGATCGATTGCGTCTGACTCGCGATCTGGGTGTTCATTCGGGCGTTGAACGCGTTGTTCATCGCGTTGAGGTCCATTCGGGTGAAGTCCTGGGATTTCGCGGCCGTCGCGGCCAGCAGGGAAAGAAATCCGGTGACCAGGATTCGCGTAACCATGACCGTCTCCTCGTTTGTTTGATTTCGGCCTCGCGGAAGTCGCTCGGCCCTCACAAACCCGTAACCGCGAGAAAACAATCTGTGACGCAAAAAGAACAAGAATTTGACAAACCGCTACTAATACTGGAATTTCAGGCGATTCGGGTACTCTGGCGGCGTCCCTGGGGAGCAGTTTCATGAGCGGCCCGGCCCCGGTCGATGAGACTGGCGATTACCTGCCGAACGCTGAGGGTGGTCCTCTCCCGCAACTAACCGGGTATGACGTTTTCGGCCATCTCGGTCGTGGGGGTATGGGACGTGTTTATTTGGCCCGACACCTCGGACTCGATCGCCTTGTCGCGATTAAAATGCTTTCCGCAAATACCGATCCCCGACTCCTCGCCCGGTTCACCACGGAAGTCCGCAGCACCGCCAGTTTGAAGCACGCTCATATCGCCACAATTTACGACGTGAACGGCGACGCCCCCCAGCCGTACTACGTGATGGAATATGCCCTTCTCGGAACGCTCGCGGATCGACTGGCAGGTCGCCCCTACCCTCCACGCGAGGCGGCTGAGATCCTGGCCGACCTCGCCGAAGCCGTTCAATATTGTCACGACCAAGGTTGGATTCACCGCGACCTGAAGCCCGCCAATGTATTGCTGACCGACATCGATGGCCGGGTCGTCCCGAAGATCAGCGACTTCGGCCTGGTCAAACGTACCGGTTCGGAGGAGGCGAAGCTGACAAAGACGGGCGAAGTGCTTGGGACTCCGAGCTATATGGCGCCGGAGCAAGCCGGCGGAGTCACGACGATCATCGGCCCTGCGGTGGACGTCTACGCTCTCGGCGCCATCCTGTACGAATGCTTGACGGGTCGACCGCCATTCATCGGGACCGAACCCGTTCAGGTCGTGTTGCAAGTCATAGGCAAAGACCCGTTACGGCCGCGCTGGCTCGAACCGGCAATCCCAAAAGACCTGGAGACGATTGCTCTGAAGTGTCTAGAGAAAGCGCCGCGGAAGCGATACGCCCGCGCCGCCGATCTGTCGGCCGACCTCCGCCACTGGCTCGCGGGCGAACCGATCGCCGCGCGCCCGACGCCGCACGTCGAGCGGGCCTGGAAGTGGACCCGCCGGCGGCCCTGGCAGGCTACCGCACTCGTCGCCTGTGCCGCCCTTCTGGTCGGAAGTGTCATCGCGGCGGTTGTGTTCGACCGAAAAGCCCGGGAACTCTCCGACACGAATGGAAAACTGGTCCGATCCAAATCCGAAGCCGACAGAATGCTCGACGTGGTCCTCGTCGCCCTCGACAAATACTACTTCGACCTGAGCGATCAATTGCAAGACATTCCCCGCGGTGAAAAACTCCGGCGCGAAGTCATCGACCAGGCTCGCGTCACGGTACGCAAAATCGAAACGCTGCGACCGAACGACCCGGCCCTTCGTGTCTTCCAGGCCCAATCCCTTCTCAAACTCGGCGCGATCGAATTACAGGACGACCACGTCGCCGAAGCACGCGACGCCTTCGACCGCGCTAGCGAACTGTTCGGCGAGTTGGCGCAGTCGAACCCGGAATATCGGCCTTACCGCGTAAAGGAAGCCACGGCTACGTTTCGTGCCGCTCAGGCCAGGCAACTACTCGGCGAAGCCGGTGCGGCTGAACTCCTTGCATCCGCTATGGCGGCGGCGGATTCGCTTTACCGCGACGCGCCCGAGGATGCCGACGTCCTTCTCCTCGCCGCCGTTGCCGCCAGTGAACGGTTCAAGTCCGCTCTGGCCGCGGGGAAGCAAGAGGCCCAAACGTACTTGCAGCAAACTGTCGACTTCCGTCGACACCGGGCCACGCTGCTCGCGAACGATCCGGCCGCCCTTGCCGAGTCGGTTTCGGCCGAACTGGTGTGGGGCGAATGGCTCGTCGTAAAGGGTAAACCCGCGGAAGCCGAGGCTACGATAAGAGCAGCCCTCAATCGATTGAAGGAACGCGGAACGGACTCGATCGCGTACCGACGGTTGCAGGTGCTCGCCTTGCAATCTTTGAGCCGCATTGCGGAGAAGCGAAGCGATTTCACCGCCGCCATGGCGGCACACCAGGACATCGTCACCTTACAGCGGCAGATCGTCGAAGATCGGCCCGGCGCTTCCGCCCCGAAACGCGACCTCATCGCCGCATTACGAGAATATGCGCGCGCGGCGGAAGCCGCGGGTAAGGCGGACGAAAGCCGCAAAGCCCGGGACGAAGCTGAAAGAATTCAGAACAACCTCGGGGGATGAAGCAGTGAGTGAGGAGCGACTCGACGCGATACCGACGCAATGGAGCCTCATCCGCCGGGCTCACATGATGGGATCCCCGACGAATGTCGAGGAGGCCCGCCAACTGCTGGTTCTCCGTTACGCCCCGGCAATGCGGCGGTACCTCGGCCGACTGACCTCCAATCCGGAATCGGCCGACGACCTCGCCCAGGACGCACTGGTCCGCCTCCTTCGCGGCGATTTCGCCGGCGCCGACCCGAACCGCGGTCGATTCCGCGACCTGCTGAAAGCCGCCATCCGCAACCTCGCCCGCCACCACTGGGCGAGGGAAGCCCGCCGCCGACCCAAGGAATTCGATCTAACTCTTCTTGCATCCGAAGAAGATAACGACTCCGTTTGGCTAGCCGACTGGCGGAAGAACGTGCTCGACCACGCGTGGGCGGTCGTGAAGTGTTCGGAGGAAACAGGCCAACATGGTCACCCGTACACAGTCTTGCAACTCCGTACGGAACATCCCGACGATTCGTCCGAACAACTAGCCGGCCGTCTTGCGACAATTCTCGGTACGTCCGTTCGTGCCGACGCGTTTCGTCAAATGCTCCGCCGGGCGAGAATGCAGTTTGCGGAAGCAATCCGGGACGACGTCGGTGCCAGTATCGACGACGCTTCCCCCGCCCGAATTGAAGAAGAACTCGTCGCTCTCGAACTCTGGGATTATTTGCGAAGCTTACAAACTGGGGAATGAACCCGTGAAAACGGTTCGTACATGCCGACGCGATAAGAACGCCACACGCGACGTTCCGCAGGATTGGTCGGCCTTCGGGCAATTTTGTTTCCTGACTGGAGCGGAACTGCAAAACTGAGTGTCCGGTGGTCCCGATTCCTGGGCGCATTACACTGAGCCCGTTCCCTAAATTCCCGGTGCGCTCCCATGATGTCCTCACTCGCGGTCCCCATCATCCTCTCGGCTATCGCACTCTTCTTTGCCAGTTTCCTTTCGTGGATGGTCCTCCAACTCCACAAACCGGACTGGAAGCGGTTGGACCGGCAAGACGACCTCATGGCCGCGTTAAGACCGTTCAACCTGGCAGTGGGAAGCTACATGTTTCCCTGCCCGAAAGACCACAAGGAAATGCAGTTGGAGGAGTTTAAGGCGAAGTACACAGCCGGGCCGCGGGGTCTAATGACAATCCTCGCCCCCACAAACATGGGAGTGAACCTCGGGCTGACGCTCGGTTACTTTCTCATCGTGAGCTTCGTCATCGGATATCTCGCGTCGATGGGACTTCCGAAGGGGACGGATTTCCTGGCGGTATTCCGATTCATTTTCGCGGCGGGCATGCTCGCGTTTCTCGCGGGCATCGTTCAGCACTCGATTTGGTTTCGTAACCGCGTGTTCGGCCACCTCATCGAATCCATTTTTTACTCGGCGATTATCGGCACGATCTTCGCGGCGATGTGGCCTGCGTAAACGTCCGGCCGGAATGGGGTCGTTCGATTCCGATCCCGTACATTTGATTATTCTGGTTAGCGCGAAACTCCCGCCCGAGTGGAAACTTCATCCTATCTCGTCACACTCGTATCGCAGTTCAAATGTCGTTCGATTACCATGAGTCTTGTCGTTAGCTTTCGGTTCGTTGAAATGATCCGTTTTGTGGTTTCCCCGGGTTCCGCATGAACCGCCGAGCATTTTTCAGATCCGTTGCCACCGCACTGGGTGCGGCGAGCGTCGCGGGGACGGGGTACGCCATTTTCGAATCCGGCTGGGTCCGCATTGATCGTCAAACACTCGCCTTGAGGAATCTACCAGCAGGGTTTCGCGGCCTGAAAGTCGCGTTTCTAACCGACATTCACCACGGCCCTTACGTCGACCTGGATTTCGTCCTGCGGTGCGTTCGGACCGCCAATCTCCTCGACCCGGATTTGATCCTCCTCGGCGGCGACTACACCCTGCGCGACGCAAAATATGCGACCCCGTGTTTTGAGGTGCTGGCCGGGCTGAAGGCTCCGCTTGGGGTGTACGGCGTACTCGGCAACCACGACTACTGGCACGGCCTACGGGAGACGAAAGCCGGCTTCCGCGCGGCGGGAATTACCGAATTGACGAATGCCGGCGTTTGGCTGACCCGGGAAGGCGATCGAACCCGCATCGGGGGTGTGGACGATTTGTGGTGCGGATCGCCTAACGTCGACCTGGCCCTGGGTGACGCCACCAATCGGGACGCTTGCCTGGTCGTCAGCCACAATCCGGACTTCGCTGAGACCTTACACGACCGGCGGGTCGGACTCATTCTCGCCGGGCACACGCACGGCGGGCAGGTGGCCATTCCCGGGTTCACACCGCCGTGGGTTCCGTCGCGATATGGGTCGAAGTACCTGAGGGGCCGGGTGGACACTCCTTGTACAACTGTATATATTTCGCAGGGATTGGGAATGGCCGGCTTGCCCGTTCGGTTCGGCAGCCGGCCCGAAATCAATTTGATAACACTGACGTAAGAATTTGCGTCGGCCATTCTCCTTCAACAAGGCTCGTTCGCCCCTCGGGTTATTTCTTTGCAGGTACCTTCGTCGACGTCAGGAATTCCACCACGTCCCGGATTTCACGACGGGTCAGCTTGTTTACCAAATCGTCGGGCATGGCGGACCGGTCCGGTTTTTCACTCGCCACATCGTCCCTGGCAAACGTGAAGACTTTTCCCTCGGCCGTCACGAGCACGTATTGCTTGTCGGTCTTCGACCGCAACACGCCGGAAACCACCCGCCCGTCCTCCAGGTTGAGGATGACGCTCGCAAACCCTTTGGCAATGTCCTTGTTCGGATCGACGAGGGATTCGAGCAGGTAATCGCGCGTTTGCCGGGAACCGATCCCCGTAAGTTCCGGGCCGACCTCGCCGCCCTGCCCGGCGAACTTGTGGCACCGCTGGCAGTAAACTGCGGCACTGTTGAGAAAGATCTGTTTGCCCTTTTCCGCATCCCCGCCGTTCGTGACGTCCCGCCATCGGGAGAGCGGGTCTTTGGCAACGCCGGCTCGGGCGAGCTTGTCGTACGCGGCGAGTTTATCCTGAAGCGGAGCGTACTTTTTAAGGCGGGAATTGTTCGCCCGCGTCTGGGCCGCCTCGATCAGGTCGAGCTTGAGTTCCGGTGCGAGTTTACCGGCAATTAACGCGTCGAGCCCGGAAGCGAGTGCGTCGTCGGCCGACTTCGATTCGTTCATTTGGCCAAGGGCATAAAAGGCCATTTGCTTTTCGACCGCCGTCGCCTTCGGGTCTTTCAGCAGGGCCGGTAATTCGGCGGCGGCGGCGGTCGGGTCGGCCTTCGCGGCCACCACCCGGGCGGCGGCTCGGACCCTCGGCTCAGCGTCGGCAAGAGCCTTTGCCGTGGCCGACTTCAGCTCCTTGGCCCGAATCGCGTCGAGGGCGAACAGTGCCTCCACCCGCACGCCGGCCGACTGCTTGGGGTCCGCGACCAACCCGGACAGGATCGAACCGACTTCGGCGATCCCGAGTTTGGATACCGTCTTCACCGCCTCGGCCCGCACCTTATCCGACCCGACAAAGGCCTTGGCCAGCATGGGTAGCAAGGCCGCTTTCGCCGCGGCGGCCGGGCGGTCCGGCAATTCCTGCCGCAGGCCCGTGATCGCGTCCCGCCGCGGCGGCTTGGCCCAGTCGGCAAGCAGCTTCAACGCGAAAACCCGCAAATAATCCAATTCGGACGTCCGAGCAATAAAGCCTGCGATTGCAACCGCGTTCTCCGGTTGCCCGAGTTTGAAGTTTGCGTTCAATGCCCGGTAGGCCACCACGTCCTGAATCCCCGGCTTTTCCGCCAGCTTCGCCAAGTCTTCCATCGGGGCCATCATTTCCGTGTCGTTGATCGCCCGGGCCGCTTCGGCCACGATCCGCGGGTCGGGGTCGGTCAGGAATTGTCCGATCCGTTGGCACTGCAATTTTCGTAACGCGAGAACGATCCCGAGCCGGACCGCGGGCACGTCGTACTTATCCTTCGCCGCTTCGTATGCCGTCACGATGTCGCACGGCTGCTCTGTCATGGTGAAAAGGGCCTGCACCGCCGCATGGCGGAGATACGGATCGGCGTCGTTATTCGTCTTGAGGAGATCGAACAGCGGGTAATAGTCGTCGCTGCCTTTCGGTTTTCGCTTTCCGTAACTGAGCGTGGCAAAAAACCGAACACGCGGGTCGGCGTCGGACATTTGCTTTGTCGTGTCGAAGCCGAAACGACCCATAGTTTGTGCGAGTGCGGCGCGAATGGCTGGTTCTTTCTCGTCGCCCATCCACTTATCCCACGGAAAGAATGGTCCGTTGGGGGATTGGATTTTGGTCAGTGCCCAGACGGCGTGAAGCCGTGCGATGAGGTTCGTCCCATTGGTCAGCAGTTTAATGAGCGGAGCCGATACCTCGCGTTCGGGCCGAGTGGTGAGTTCGTACTGAGCTTCCAGCCGCACCTGTTGATGCGGAAACTCCAGAAGTTTCACCAACTCAGCAATCGTCTTCTTGCCCATCCCCTCCGCAATCAACTTCTGGGCCTCCGCCACGTGCGGATTTATCATCGCTTCGGGGTCGGAGACCTTGAAGATGCGCCCGGCTTTCGGCTTGTCCCACCCGCCGATCCAGTCGGACCAGTAGAACGCGCCGTCCGGACCGAATTCGCAGTCGGTGGGCACCATGTTCCGCACGAACGGCTGGCGGTCGACCACCTCGAACGACGCCCCCTTCGGCTTAACGGCCAGGCTCCAGATGACGCTCTGCCCGGTGGTGGCTTTGAAATCGCAGGCGAAGAAGTGGTCCTTGTATTTGTCGTTCAAGCCGATGCCCGGATAGTGGGTCAGGCCGGCCGGGCCGTTGCCGAAAAGGGCGATCGGAGGCACGACGAAGGCGGGCGGTCCGTTGGGGCCGGCGAGGTACCAGATGTGTTCCGTGTTGAACGGCCCGCGGTTGCCCTGGGGCACGCCCTCGTGGTGCATGAGCGTGCCGAACTGATACCCGCACCGCCAGCCGCTGTCGCCCCCTTCGACGATTTGCACCCAGCGGGCCATGTCGCCGGAATCGGAGTTGTTGTCGTAGGTGAACAGGTTGCCGTAGTCGTCGAACGCCAGTTCCTGCGGGTTGCGGAGGCCGGTGTGGACGACTTCGAGATTCTTTCCGTCCGGATCGCATCGCAGTACGGCCCCGCTCTCGACGTTCATCAGGTGTTTGCCGTCGGAGGTGGTGATGTTGTAGCCGCGGTCGCCGACGGAAAAGTACAGTTTGCCGTCCGGGCCCATTCGCAGGCCGTGCAGGTCGTGGCCGAGGAATTGAACGTGGACCCCGAAACCGGAAATCAGGCTCTTTTTCACGTCGGCTTTGTTGTCCCCCGTGGTGTCTTTCAATTGGTACAGGTCCGGAATGCAGGTGTAGTAAACGCTTCCCTTCCGGGCGAGAAGTCCCGCCCCGATGCCGTCTTCCGGCCGGTTGAACCCGCCGGCGAACACCGCACTCTTGTCCGCCTTCCCAGACCCGGTCGAATCCCACACCACCCGCACTTGCTCGGCGTTCTGCGGGTAGGCCGGGTACTTCCATTTCTCGAACATCTTCACCCGATCCGCCACCGACTGGGACCCCATGTCGTCGTCCAGCCAGTTCATGTGATTGCGGGTATCGGTTACGCCTTCGGAGTGGCGGTACGTCTCCGCGACGTAACACTTCCCATTTTCATCGAACGCAAAACAGACCGGGTTCGCCAGCAACGGCTCCGCCGCCCAGACCTCGACCTTCAGCCCCCCGGCCACCCGGGCCGCCTTGGCCGAATCGTCCGGGCTCGGTCGGTCGTTCCCCTTCCTCTTCCCCCGCTGGGCGGAAGCCGTCGGCATGGCAGCCAGGGAAACGATCAACCCGAAGGTGGTCAGGGCGAGTAAAGAACGGCGAGGCATGGCGGCTCCGGGAAAGGACGGTCGGCGGGTAACGATACCGTACCGCGCGAGAAGGGAACGAGCAACGACTCTGGGGGGGAGGACGGAAATCCATTTTTAACACTTTTCCTTTCTCCCTTGCGGTCTTCATCCCCCCCAAAATTTCCTCCGGTAAAACGCCAAGAACGCAAGCCCGCAAGGGCGCAACTTACACCCCCCACTTGACGGACACTTGTTATTCAGGACAGGCAGACACCATTGGGAGAATTGCTGCGAATTGGGTTCGGATTTCCCGGAATTATTAACAAGGTGGAGACTACCAATGAAATTAAGCTTGCGTGGGTAACGAGAACGCGAAATGTTATTTGGACGATTCCGGTATCGAAGATTTGACCTGTAGAACTTCTTCAGCTTCTCCACCGCAACCGTCAACTTCCCGAACCCGGCCGGCGATCGAACCGAACCGGCTCGCCTATTTCGCCGGGTAGGGAATCGATGACGCTATCCTCCGCCGGGCTTGCCCGAAGGTTTCGCCGGGTGACTCGGATCGATTCGTTTAATGGCCTTGCCGACCGCCTCGCGGACCCGGGCGTCGCGATCCCGCGCGGCCGTCTGAAGCGCCGGGATTGCGTCCTTGGCCTTGTCGCCCAGCGACCCCAGCCCGATCGCGGCACTAATACGGATGTCGGTGTCCGGATCCTTGAGGGCTTCGATCAACGCGGGAACGGTCTGGGCCGGATCGCCCTTTTGCGGCAATAGACGAACCGCGATCAGCTTATCTTTTTCACTTTTGCCCTTCATGTCCGTGAGCAATTCGGCGGTCGATTTTTCCTTATTTCCGCAGCCGGTACATGCCAGCACTCCGACCAGCAGAAATAATGATGGCCGTACACGCATCGAGAAGGTCCTCCAGTTCGCGGACGTCGACCGCCGAATGTCGGGCGGTTGGGGTTAATAATCGCCGAGCACTTCGCCGCCCCCGATAGTACTGAGGGCCTGATACGTGGGAGGATCGATAGAGCTGGTGAGGAAATGCACCGAGCCGTCGCCGAAGAGGAAGTTCGCTCCCCTTCCGGTATGTGCACTGTAAAACGTATCGGGATCGAAGATCGGATAGTCGGCGCTGGGCAGGTGCGTGGTGTTGCAGTGGGCGAGAACCAGGGCTTCGCCGAAATCCGAATAGTCGTAGGGGAGCCCCGGGGGCGGCGAGTAGGGGGCGGGGGGTTGGACGGCCGCCCAGGAGGGACATCGCCCGCCGGCGACGGCGCCGGTCCAGGTGCTGGGGGAGTGGTCGCCGGACCGCTCGCCGACGAAGATGGTGTTGCTGGTGCCGTCGGTCACGCTGGCGATTTTCGTTTTACTATTGCGGTAGAAAACCCCCCGGCCGCCCGAGCCGTAGATACCGGCCAGGCCGTCGTCTCCCCACCCGGGCTGCGGATTCCCGCCGGCGCCAGTAAAGCACTCTTCCCACCCGTTGCAGCCGACGTAGTTGCTGTGCGCTACCGTAGCGATCGGCGTGGTGAAGTTGCTGTCGTATACGGGAAAGGCCTGCTGGTACTGGTCCGAGGGACACTGGAAAACCGACAACGACGTCTGCGAGATGACTGCATTCACTCCGACGCCCACTTTCTGGGTGAAGTCGATCTGATTGTAAACGTTTCCCTGCTCGATGTAGGGCAGGATGTACGAGGACCAGCCCCATCCCGGGCCCAGGTCGAGATCGGGGGTGCTGTTAACGTCGATATTCCCGTCGGTATAGCCGGGCGGACACGCGTTATTGGTGTCGTGGTAGTTGTGGAGAGCCAGGCCGATTTGCTTGAGGTTGTTGGAGCATTTCATCCGGGCGGCCGCCTCGCGGACTTTCTGCACCGCGGGGAGCAGGAGGCCGATCAGTACGGCGATGATGGCAATGACGACCAGGAGTTCGATCAGGGTGAACCCGCGTCGTGGGGACGGTCCGCGAACGGAAACCATATTTGCACCGGGGACGGGAAAAGGAAAATACGTTATGCCATAGTTATACCGCGTTGTTTTTTCCTTGCAAGAGTATTTTTCGCGACGGCGGATCGGAATGAAGAAGGATGCTATCGCGCTGCCGAATCGACGCGGCGCGATAGATTACCCGTTCGGATCACGTACCCCGGATCGGGAGATTGTGTCGATGGGCATTCAGCACGCGCGGAAAGAATTGCGAACGGCGGCCAAGCGGCGGCGGAAGTCGAGGAAGAACAAATTGCGGAGCACGAAGAAGTATAAGAAGTAGGGCGGGCCCGCCCTACCCGACCATCACCGGCCGCAACTCTCCCGCCAGGAAGACGGACCCGGTGATGCAGACGAGATCGTCCGGGCCGGAGTCGGATCGGGCGGCGGCCCAAGCCGCCGCGGCCGAGTCGAAGGTCCGCACGTCCGCATTCGGCAGAATCTTTTTCACCACCTCGGCCAATTCGTCCGCCGGCACGCACCGCGGATTCGCACCGTACGTCGTCAGATAGTATGCCTGAAAATACCGGGCCAGTGCCCGGAGCATGTCGATCCAGGGTTTGTCGTTCGAGACCGCGAAGACGAGCCGCCGGGCGCCCATGTTGGGGATCGATTCGTCGAGAGTCGCCAGCAGCGAATCGACCGACGGGTGATTGTGGGCGCAATCGAGGATTATTGTCGGACGGGTGCCGAGCACTTCGACACGGGCGGGCCAGTCGACCGTCTTCAACCCCCGGACGACTGCTTCGTCCGGGATGGCAAAACCGGCGACCTGCAACCGTTCGATCGTTGCGACGGCGATTGCCGCATTCGCGGCCTGGTGCGGGCCGAGCAGTTTCAGTTCCATCTCGGGCCACACGCGCCGGTCGGTGTGGATCCGGATGGCCGGGAGGCGGGCGAGCGGGTCGCCGCCCGACGGGTCGGCGATTTGCAGGCCGACGCCCGGGGGCGGCACAACGATGCCCGGCGTCGCCGCGTAACGGAATTCGCGACCCAGCCGGTCGACCGGCGATCCGATTTCTTTCGCCACCTTCTCGATTACGTCCCGCGGGGCCGGCGTGGTGACGCCGCTGACGAGGGGAACCTCGCACTTGATAATGCCCGCCTTCTGGAAGGCGATCTCTTCTTCGGTGAGTCCGAGTTGCTGCGTGTGGTCGAGGCCGATGGACGTGATGACGGAGACGAGTGGGGTGACGACGTTGGTGGAATCGAACCGGCCGCCGAGGCCGACTTCGACAACCGCGACCTCCACCTTTTGGCGTGCGAAATGGAGGAAGCCGAGGGCGGTGGCAACTTCGAAGAAACTGAGCCCGATTCCGGTCTCGGCCTCGACGGCGAGTACGGCCGGGGCCACCTCCGCCATGACGGCGGTAACCGCTTCCTGCGGTATCGGCTCGCCGTTGACCCGGATGCGTTCCTCGACGTGCGTCAGGTGCGGCGAAACGAACAGCCCGGTGCTGTATCCCGCGGCGCGGAGAACGGCGTCGACCATCGCACAGACGGACCCCTTACCCTTTGTGCCGGTGACGTGGACGATCGGAATGCTCGCGTGGGGATCGCCCAGGCGGTGCAGGAGGGCGGCCATGCGTTCGAGTCTGAAGTCCTGTGGCCGGGCCGCCTTCACTTCGAAGTTGATTCGGCCGAACCAGAACGCGATCGCGTCGGCGTACGTCATAGGGGGCACGATAGCATGCCGAACGGCATGTGGCGAGAAGGGACCCGGCGGCGGTTAGCGCCGCGACCGGCTCGGCGCCTGGCCGCGGGCCGTGGGGCTGAAGCGGTAGTCTGCCAGGTTGACCGGGTTCGAACCGGGTATCGTCGGCTTCGTAAACAGGTAATTATGCTTCCGTTCGTCGGTCGGTGCGTTGATCGTTTCCCGGCCGAGCGTCAAATTCAACTTCATCTTCTGATTGTCCGATCCCTGAAACGTGAGGATCAGTTCGGTCGGGATTTGCACCACCGTCGGCCGACCGGTCTGCGGGTCGGTGCCGGCGGTCACGTTCTTCGCCCGCACGATCTCCGCCGTCGCGATCGTTTTTCCCTTCCCGTCCATCACCACGTGCTTTTTCACCCACGGGGCGTTGGCCCCGCGAGCGTCCGCGGCCACCACAGTGATCTTCTTCACCGGCATGCCCTGCGGCGTCGTCCCTTCGGAAATCAGCCAGTATTCGCGGTCCGACTGTCGCGTTTCGATGGTGTATTTCGCCGACGGGTCGTAGGTGGTCATGCCCAACGCCTGCAGCACCCAATCGGTGTCGAACGGGATTGGGAGCTGAGCCTTGCCGGTGGCGAAATCGTCGTACGAGCAGAACACGTAATTCGGTTCCTGAACCCGCTTCGCGAACATCCAGAAGTACTTGTCGTTGGAGCCGATGTCGACTTCGTCGCTCGACGAGACCTTCAACCCGGCCCGGAGGCGGAAGTCGCGGGGCTTGGCACAATAGAGGTCGCCTTCGAGGGTGACCATCTGTTGAAGGAGCGGCCCGGAGGCGGCGGAGACGTTGACGCTATCGAATTCGATCGATTGAATCGCGGCCGACTGATGGTTGAGGTAATTGACGATGGTTTCGGGCGTCTGTTCCGGAATCGCACTGCCGTGCACCGGTTTCGGTTTGAGAGTTCCTTTGAACCACTCGCAGCCGCCGAACGACAGGGTGACGACCGCGATGAGGAGTGTCAGAGTTCGCACGGCTAAGCCTCCCACCCGAGCAGTTGAAAGACCTCGGTTTGCACCGAGGCGATCTGGTCTTCGCCGAGGCGAGGGTCGGCCACGTCGTGCCGGTCGCCCGACCTGGCGTCCCGCAGCAGCATGATTTCGGTTCCGTCGTCGAGCCGGCGGTGATCTTCGAACTTTAGCCGCCGCCGCCGCATGAGCAACAATGCCACCACATACCGAAAGTTTGCACGGGCCGGGTCGGTCACGCCGGCCAGATGGTCGAAGCAGTCGAAGAGAAGGTCGTCATTGACCCGGGGCCTGCGGGTGGTATCGGTCGCGGGCACCCGCCCGGACCAATAGGCCACCACCCCGTCGGGCGGTCCCGGCCAGGCGTCCGCGGTGTAGTCCGTTCGCACGAACGAACCGTCCCGATCGGCCAACACGGCGACGTACCGGTCGCCGGGGGAAAGCGGTTTCCCGGTCGCGGCACAAACCCGCGTCGGCCCCTGAATGTCGAACTCCACCGCCACGCCACGACTCCTTCCGCCGCTCTATCTTAGGCCTACGCCGTTTCGGCCGAACCCTGCGATGCCACGACCCTTCGAAACGGGGAGTCCGGACGGGGGGAGTTTGCCGGACGGGTAAGATGCGCCGCGTGTTTTATCTCCCGCCCAGTGCCCGGCCGCCGAGAGCGGCTTCCGCACGCAGCAGCACTGCCTCGACCGCCGGTCGGAACGCTGTTGCCGGCCTATCCTCGATGTGGCGCTTCGCCTCGCTCCGCACCCGCTCGATTGCGGCGGCGTCGGGCTTCCCGCCGGCGGCCAGGATTCCGTCCAACTTGCCCCCGAGCCAGGTGGCCGTATCGATTTCCGTGCAGACGTCCCGATAACTCTTTCCCTTATGAGGCACGGTCGGCTGGATTTCGTACCGCACGGTCATCGTCCGCACCGCCGCGTTTCCTTCCCGGTGAACGACTTGGCGGACGACCGACCGGGCCAACCCGTCGGTCGGCGAAACGACGAGGCGGTCGAACCGCTGCCAACCGGCGGCGACTTTCGCGAGGTCGGCCCACCCGGCCGATTGTTGCACGGCTTCCACGAGGAAACACACGCCCCCGTTGCGAAGTTCGCTCCGCTTGATGGCCCAGGTTCGACTCGGTCGAACCCCGTCGGCGACGGTCCATTGGGCCCCGACCGCCGGCGGCGTTTCGGGCAACGGCACGAACATTCCGACTTCAACCTGTGGGGGCTCTTCGAGGGAGAGGGGCGGAAGCGGAGCTGTTTTGGCCAGGAGGCCCAACGGAAGCGGTGGCGGGCGGTCCGGCGTGACGAGGCGAGACACCCGGCCACGGCGGTCGATGCGAATCCGTTCGAGGCGGGTGATCGGCGGGGATTGGCGGCCGTCCGCCGACGTTCCCATCACGTTCGCTGCTGCGGCGACCACGCCCGGATCGGTCTTCGGCGTCAGCCGGGTGAAAAGAGCACAATCGGCGCCCCACTCATGGGTATCGAGTACGAAAAGTGTCGCGTCAAGGGTAAATGCACGCTTGCTGACCCGGCCGGCGTTGTCGACATCGTCTGCTACCTCACCCGCAAACGGAATCCGGTCCCCGCGCGTGAGGGCCGGAGACCCGAGGGTGGACCCGGGCGGCGATTCCGCCGCCGTCGCGACTAATACGAGTAACAGTCCGGGAAAGGACACGACCAGCCTCGTGTGGGTCTTGAGCCGGAGACTATAACCTGAGTCTTGCGGCCTGCAAGCCCAGATAAACAGGGCAACTTGGTGAAGGGTTTGACTCCCCGGCCGGTGCGTCCTACGGTTTCGTGCCCGCTGGTTTGGATTCCAATTATGCGTTCCCGTTTTCCGTTCCGACCGATAGCCACCGCTCTGCTGGTTGTGACCATTGTCGCACCGTTAGCCATTGCGTCCGACGTCTCGAAGTACCCCCGAAAGCCGAAAACCGGCGTCCGGGCGGAGACTGCCGAC
>DASXPC010000031.1:0-3524 GCA_036493815.1 Fimbriiglobus sp.
AAAATGTCCAGCAGTTCGAGCCGGGTGCAGACCTCGTCCTCCCCCTTCAACTCTCGGGTGGCGGATTCCTTTACCTGGATGCGATAGGCCCGGCTCATTCGATTCTCCTCTGTTACGTCCTGAGTGGTTCCACTTCGGCCAGCACCCGCTTCGCCGTCTCTGCCGCCTCGTCGCCCTTCGCCGCTTCCCAATCTTCCTTCCACATCTGGCTCGCGGCGTAGCCTTCGTCGAAATAGCCAACGCTTCTCGCCGATCTCGTCCAGTTTTCCAACGTCTCGAACAGCCCCGGCACCGCCATCGCCGCCCGCCGCGCGTCAATCCGTTCCTGCAACCGTGGCGGGCCTTCGCCTTGAAGGCTTCCCGACCAAAAGTCGGCCCCGATTTCGGGCACCGTCAGGATAGCAGAAGAGGCCCGGAGGACGAACCGGGCGAGGTCGCGGCGGTCGTGCTTTTCCGCTTCGGTCAGGTATGCGTCCGACACGGCCGTAACCGCCCGGCCCCGGCGGGCCAGCCGGGCCCAGTCCGTCTCCCGCCCGGCCTCCCGCTCGACCCGCAACCACCGGGCCGCGAGCCAGGGTTGCAGGCATTCGAGGATCGCCGCCCTTGGGGGGGAAAAGCATTCTTCAAAACGGGGAGTAGCCAGTTTCACATGCGAAACGAAATCGGCCGGGTACGCGAGTCGGCAGAGCGGGTTATCGGCAAAAATGGACGAATCCGAAAGGGCGGGGAATACGGTCGGGTTGGATCGGATCGCTTCGAATACGAGCAGAAAAAAGAGTTCGTCCCCGCACGTCTGTGCGGTCGTCGAAGCGGTCCACGGCTTAGTCGATTCACTCGGCTTCTCGGCAGTAATCCAGATCAGGAAGTCGAGTACCACCCGGCTGAATGAAAGAAGCCTATCCTCAAGCGGGATGCGCTGCCAGACGCGGCCCGGCACCGGCGTTCCGCGGTGAAGGTATCGGTCGTTCCGCCAGCCGCCGGCACGGACGAGAAAGAGGGCGCAGCCTTTCGCCAGGCTGTCTTTCACGAGGTGTACGCAATCGGCGGAAAGGCAAGGCGGTGGCACCCGACGCTCGATAAGCAATGGCTGTGCCTGCTCGGCCGGCAATTGCCCGAGAAAGAAATGCAACAGACGGACGAGGTTGTATTCGAATCGCGATAGGGATCGGGTCATCGACCTGCCCCCGCGGCCTTGCGAGTCCAACCCTTCCACAACCCTTTGGCACCGGAAGACGGGAAGCCGTTCACGGTGACTTCCGAGTTGCGAACGCGGAGTTCGAGCGTGTTCGGCTGCCGCCAGCAAGGGTCGTCGGGCCGATAGCGGTCGGTGAGGAAGTGTATGCGCTGGTTGGTCGAGCCGATCCAGCGGCGGGTTGTGTCGGGTTGTTCGCGAAGGTACGGCCCGTCTACAAGAATATCAGTCTCTGCTAGGAGTCGCGCCACGGCCGGGTCGGCGTGCGACTGCAGTTCTCCGATTGTGTACCCACTGAATACCATGACGCTTAACCCGCGAATACGGGCGGCCGATGATAGCATTGCAGCCCCCCCGGCATGGGCGAACGGTTCGCCCCCGAGGAGGGTGATCCCTTCCACATTGACATTTTCCAGTTGGCGGATCAATTCGCTCACCGCAGTCGGAGTGCCGCCAGTGAAGGGGATAAACTCCGGGTTGCAGCACTCGGGGCACCGTAGCGGGCAGCCTTGGAACCAAATCGCAAATCGTTGGCCGGGGCCTTCCGCCTCGGTTACGGGAACGACTTGAGCCAGAATCAGAATTGGATCGGGGTTCACGACGAAATTATACGGGACATTGTTAGCCCGACGCGCAGCGAGGGTCCGGCTTTCCCTCCCTGGCGTCGGGCTAATTCACTCGCACGAACCCGGGAAGCCCCAGGTCCCCCTCAATCGCAATCTCCCGCTCGACGAATCGTCGGATGATGTCCATGTTCGTGATGAGATGCTGGGTAATTTTGGAAATTTTGAATTCGGACGGCCATTTTGCGAAGGCGAGGGGCAGAACGAGTTGGTCCGCCATGTGCGGATCGACCGGGCAGCCGGAGTCGCGGAAGGCCAGGGCTTCGTCCGCCGCGTCGTCGGCGACGGCCTCGGCCGGGCGGCCCCGCTCGCCGACGGAGTAGAAGACCGGTTGCCCCGGCGCCTGCCGGAACGTGATCGCCGCCACGCACCCGGGGCCGTTCTCCCAAGTCTCGACCGGAATGTGCGACTCGACCCCGGCCCGCTTGAGCCTCTCCGTCAGCCGGCGACTCAGCCGCTTGCCGATCGACTCGGGCAGGTCGGCGACGGCGGCGAACCCGCCGGCCGTGGTGATCTCGCCCCGCGACGTCAAGGTCAGCCCGCGGACCTCGGCGGCCGGTTGAATCGTCGCGACGATCTCGCCCCCGCCCCGCGGGTAGAACCCGGGCCGGGTCATGGTCACGTTGATGTCGATACCGACTTTGTTCAAGTATCCGGCCCAGTCGCCGGTGAGGGAATGAAAGCATGGTGCCGCGAGAGCGTGGGTGCCGCCGGTGATGGTGACTTGGCTCGGTCCCTGGGCCTTCAATGCGAGCGGAAGATAAACGGTATGCAGAACGAGAGCCGTCGCCCCGGCCGTGCCGACGGCGAAGTGATAGTTGCCGGCCTTCACCTCACCTGGCTCGAATACGAGCACGGTCGAGCCGATCGACCCGCCCTTGTATTGACCCTGCGAAATGGCCGCGGCCGCCCGGACCGATGCGAGGTGTTGGGCCGCGAGGCCCGGCTTCTTCCGGTTCGCCCGGATGTTGATCACTTTGAACGGCCGGCCGGTCAAAACGGAGAGCGCTAGCGACGAGCGGAGCATCTGCCCGCCGCCTTCGCCTTCGGAGCCGTCGATCTCGACGAATGTAGACATAAAGGAAAAAGACAGGGCAGAAGCCAGATTGGTTCGCCTACTTCAACCACTTCGCCGCATCTCTAGCGTGGTACGTGACGATAATGTCCGCCCCGGCTCGTTTGATGCTGGTGAGGATTTCCATCGTGATTCGCCGTTCGTCGATCCAGCCGTTCCTGGCGGCGGCTTTCACCATCGCGAATTCGCCGCTCACGTTGTAAGCCGCCACTGGCAGGGCGAACCGTTCCTTCACCCGGCGGATGATGTCGAGGTAGGCGAGAGCCGGCTTCACCATGAGCATGTCGGCCCCTTCGGCGACGTCCAACGCGACTTCCTTCATCGCCTCGTCGGCGTTGGCGGGGTCCATTTGGTAGGTATTGCGGTCTCCGAACTGCGGCGGGCTTTCGGCCGCGTCACGGAATGGGCCGTAGAAACCGCTGGCGTACTTGGCCGCGTAGCTGAGGATCGGGATGTCGGTGAACCCGGCTGCGTCGAGGCCCGTGCGAATCGCCGCCACCATGCCGTCCATCATCCCGCTCGGGGCGACGACGTCAGCCCCGGCTTTCGCGTGGCTGACGCACTGCTCGGCGAGGAGGGGCAGGGTGGCGTCGTTGTCAACGTCCAGTTTGCCGCGGGATTCGACCAGCGGGCC
>DASXPC010000032.1:0-13517 GCA_036493815.1 Fimbriiglobus sp.
CACCGTGCATAAGACCAAATAACACTATACATCAATCATACACTTCACCAGATTCGGGTCTTTTGATAAGCTCGGGAATCGTCCGGGTACGTCCGACAAATTCATTCTGTGGGTAATCCACGGCGTTGTGTCGATTTGCCCTTCGACAATCATCCGCATGATATCCGGGAATACGCAGGCACTATTTCGGGTGGCTAATAGGGTCATCTCCCGTCTGTGAAAGAGCGGGTCGTCGATTGCCACCCGGTCGTTCACGAGTCCGACGAAAACAAGCGTGCCGCCGAACGCGACGTATTCCAGGCTCTTTTCCATCGACGCCTTGTTTCCCGTGCAGTCGAAAACCACGGAGGACAGCTTGCCGTTGAATTCCGGGATTGTCCCGGCTCCGAATCGTTCGACGAATTTCCGGCGAACCGAGTTGAGTTCGAGCACTGTGACCTCGGCCTCCGCTGCCAAGGCGAATTGAACAACGGCGAGGCCGATCGGCCCGGCCCCTACGACAAGCACGTCGATCCCCGGCGTCAGCCCCGCCCGGTCGACTGCGTGTCGACCGATCCCGAGGGTTTCCACGAGGGCCAATTGATCGAGGGTCAGTGTGGCGGAAGGAAAGAGTTTGTCCACGCGAACGCCGATCCGTTCACTCATGCCGCCGTCGCAGTGAACTCCGAGTACTTGCAGGGTTTCGCAGCAATTCCACCGTTTCCTCAGGCAGACGCCGCAGGCCCCACAATTCAGGTACGGCTCGACCGCACAATGGTCGCCGACCTTCACCCGCGTTTCCCCCGGGGGCACTGCCAATACTTCGACGCCGAGTTCGTGCCCGAGGACGCGGGGGTACGAAAAGAACGGTTGCCGGCCGGCGAACGCATGCAGGTCGGTGCCGCAGACGCCAATCTTCTTCACAGCGACCAGGGCATGTCCGGGCAAGCCGGCCGGCTCGTCCGCATGGCGGGCGGAGAACCGACCGGGTTCGTCGAGCGTGATTTGCAGCACGAGAAGTCTTTCGTTCGGGTTGACGGACCGACGTAATATATCCCGGCATGTTCACGGACGTCTCGCACCTGGTCGCTCCGCTGCCGCCCGGCCGGTATTCCTGTGCCGCCGTTTGCGACGTCGACGGAGACGGTCAACAAGAAATCTTCCTCGGCCGACTCGACGGGCCGAATCGCGTGCTGAAGTGGGTCGGCGGAATGCTGCGGGACGTGACCCCGCCGACTCTGGCCGACCCGGTCGGGCCGGCCGTGGCTTGCGCCGCTGCCGACGTAAACGGCGACGGCCGCGAAGAGATCTTCGTCGCCACGGCCGGGTCGAGCGCAGATCGCCTGTTCTTAGCACGTACGGACGGGACATGGCACGACTTGTATGCCCGGCCGGAGAATCGGTCGGTACGCAACCTGGCCCCGGGCTTGGCCGTCGCCGCCCTCGACCGCCGTGGCGTTGGCCGGTACGGCTTCGTCGTATCCGTCGAAGACCAACCGCTAAAACTATACGAATTCTCCCCCGACGGGATGCTTTCCGACCTCGCTCCCACCTTCGGCCTCGACCGATTTGGCGACCTTCGCTACTTGCACCCCGGCCCGATCGTCACGAGCCGGACCGACCTGTTCGGGTCAAAATGCCAGGGATCGAACGTACTTCTCGTTCCGCAATCCGCCGGCACCTACGACGACGTGGCCGGGCGGTACGGGCTGGCCGACGCCCACGAACGGTGCACGGCAGCTGTTTTCGTGACTTCCGGCAAACAACTCGGCCTCGTCACCGCCAATTGCGACGGCCCCCACCGCCACTGGGTCCGACAGTCCGACGGCACGTTCCAAGATCGGGCCACACCCGCATTCGCCTTTCCGTCCGAACCGCGCGCCCTTGTCGCGGCCGACTTCGACAACGACGGCGCCGAGGAAGTCCTGTTCCTGAATCCCGGCGAATCGAATCGGTTGTTTCGATTGGCCCCGGATTGGCGAATTGCGGAATTGGGATCGGCTGCGAATTCCCCCGGCTACGTTACCGTCGCCGTCGCCGCCGACCTCGACGGCGACGGCAGGATCGAACTCCTCCTGGCCTTCTCGAACGACCCGACGATTCAGCTATTCCGTACCGTCGGACCCGACCGCACCTGGCTCCGAATCGAACCGCTCACCCGCTTCGGTGCTCCTGCCCGCGGGGCAACCGTAACTCTCGTAACAGCCGATCGCATCCAAATCCGGGTCATCTCCGGCACCGGTTCGATCGAACCCGTTGCTCACTTCGGCCTCGGTTACGCCACGGCCTTCGACCGCGTCACCATCACCTGGCCCGACGGAGCCACGATCTCCCTCGCCAAGCCCACCCCCCGCCAACACATCCGCGTTCCCTACCCCGGCGGCTAGATTTTCCCGAACCAGCCTTGCACGAAGCGTGTCTGCGCTTTAGTAATTCAGTCCGGCCCCGCTAGCTCAATTGGCAGAGCAGCTGACTCTTAATCAGCGGGTTTCAGGTTCGAGTCCTGAGCGGGGTACTGGAAAGCAACGCGATAGTGAAGGGCGATTCCTTTTTGGCAAGTTGGTGCCGCGGACCAAAACGAAATCCGTGAATAATCACGATTTACGGTCTCAGGTTCGTGACCCAGTGGTTTAGGGTTTACAGCACATTCAGTCGGTTCACAACGGTGTTTTGGCTGGCGGTGTCCGGGTATTGCAAAGATTGGCCATCACTTTGGCACGTCGTCCGGGGCGACCAGCTCACGATGATCTTCACATGGTCCGTCACCGGAACGACCGCCAACTCCTTAATCTCTCCCATACCTCTTCGGGCTTGCCATCTGAATGGCTCCGGCATTCCCGGCCATTACTCCCTCGGTGTTGATGTCTGTCCGGAACGCAAGTTCCATTCGTCGAGCAGGTTGCTGTCAGCACCCAGGTCGAGGAAGACGTCCTTCCCAGCTCCGCTACCAGATCATTACCGCCCGCCGCCTCCGCCCACGAACCCGACTGTTGAAGTAAAAGAGGGTTGTGCTCTTGCATCGACTGTTCGGCTATGGAGCAGGTAAGCTCAGTGCGATCTAGCACGGTCCGGGTGATCTCTCAAAAAATAATAGTGACAGTGTCCGAACGGCCGTACCTTGTTCGTTGTACCACCGGAGGACCGGGGAAAAGGGCCTCGGTCCAAGTACCTGAAACCGCTGGGAGTACCGTCACATGCCGAAGTATCTGTTACTCTTTCGCCACTCCACCGACCCAAAATCCCGTCCGTCACCCGAGGAAATGCAAGCCCTTGGGGGTCAATGGTACGCCTGGATGCAGAAGTTCAGCGCGTTAATCCTGCCCGGCGGCGACGGGTTAAAACCGAGCGGCAAACTCATCCGGGGGCAAATAGTGACCGACGGCCCCTACATCGAAGCCAAGGAATTCGTCGCCAGCTTCAGTCTAATCGAGGCCGACAATATGGATGCTGCCGTGGCTATCGCCCGGGAGTGTCCGGGCGAAAACGTAATCGAGATCCGACAATTGGGCGGCTATGCGTGAGCGAACCCCATGAGTTGGTAGAGCACTTTTTCCGCCACGAGTTTGGCCGACTCGTTGCCGTGCTGACCCGGTCGCTCGGCGTGAGTCGGCTCGAACTGGTTGAGGACGTCGTGCAGGCCGCACTCATGCAGGCCCTGGAAACCTGGTCGCGGCGCGGCGTGCCGGAAGACCCGGCCGGTTGGCTGTACCGCACGGCCCGCAACCTGGCAATCGACGCTCTTCGGCGAGAGAGGACTTGCGCCCGGGCTTTGTCAATCATGGCCGAAGACGCCGAGCAGGAATCGTCGCCGCCCGAAGTACAGTTCGCGGACGAGATCGGTGACGGACCCCTCCGCCTGCTCTTCGTCTGCTGCCACGACGCGGTGCCGGTGGAATCGCGCGTCGCCTTCGCGCTGCGAACACTCTGCGGTTTCAGCACGAGCGAGATTGCCCGCGGCCTGCTCACCACAGAGGCCAACGTTCAGAAGCGGATTGAGCGGGCCAGAGATCGGCTGTGCGAACTCGACGTGGATTTTGACACGCCACAGGCCGCTCAGCTACGTGTGCGCTTGGACGCGGTCCTTTCGGTCATTTATCTCTTGTTCAGTCAAGGTTGCCACGCCACACACGGCGACCTGCCGATCCGCCGCGATTTGTGCGACGAGGCCCGTCGGCTGGCAAGAATGCTCGTTGCCCAGAGCGTCGGCGACGTCCCGACGGTTCATGCTTTGCTTGCTCTCATGTGCTTTCACGCGGCCCGCTTTGTCTCACGTGTCGCTCTGGACGGTGCCATCGTTCTGCTCGAGGAACAGGATCGCTCCACCTGGAACTGGAGCGATGTGCGTGAAGGCATGGCGTGGCTTGCCAAATCGGCCGATGGCGACGAGTTGACGCGCTATCACATAGAAGCCGGCATCGCCTGGGAGCACTGCCGCGCGCCGACCGTCGCCGACACTGATTGGCAACGGATTGCCGAACTATACGACACGCTCGATCGCATCGCGCCGTCGCCGCTTCACGTTCTCAACCGCGCCGTCGCCGAAGCCTACCTGCACGGCCCGCAAGCCGGCCTCGACCGCCTGGCCGCCGTTCCTCCGGAATGTGTGCCCCAAAGCTATCCCGGCTGGCAGGCGGTGATCGGCGAATTCCATTTCCGCCTCGGCCGGCCCGCCGACGCCGAGATTGCCTGGCGGGAAGCCCTCAGCATGACTACGGCTCGCGCGGATCGGGAGTTTTTGAGTCGCCGTCTCGCCGTTCGCCAGCCCGACGGAGTCGGGCCCGCCTCTGAGTAAACCCGATACTTCCCAATTCGAATTGTGTAATTGCCAAGTACGTAATCGTCTCGACTGTTGAGCCCGTGCCGATTTCTCCTTCCGCCCAGCAGAGTAATTTTGCACCGTCGAATCTGTCGAGTGCATGTATTCATGCGGGCACGCGCTACACCGCCACGGTTTTCAGCTTCCCCTTCGCCGCGGCGGCGACTTTGGCCTTGGGGTATTTCTTTACCACCATTTCCAACACTTCGGCCCCGAGCGATTTCAGGCGGCCCATATCCTCGGCGAAGTGGAACCCGAGGTAGAAAAGGTCGTCGGCGTCGAGCCAGGTGGCTTTTCCCAGTTGCTTCATCAGTTCCGGTTGGTCGTGCTCGGCGAGGTGAGCGAATTGGGTGAGGCACGGGTCGGCCTGACGGGCCTCCCGTTCGATTTCCTTGCCCGAGGATTTCAGGCCGACGCAGGCGAGTTCGAGGCGGATGGGAAACCCGACGGCCGGATCCCGGCCGAGGAATTTCAGTGCGGACAAGGCCGCGTCAAATTTCCCTTTCTTCCGAAGGCTCACCGCCCGGGTGAAGAGTTTGTCTCGCAGGTCGTTCGGGTCGGCCTCGCGAAGGAGGAAGAATAGCGGGTCGGCTTTGTGGTCGCCGGCTTCGAGGTGCTTGCAAGCACGGTTGAAGATTTCGTCGCGGAGTTTCGCGGGGAATTCTCGCGTATGCGGAGCCACGGCCTTGGCGAGGGCCCAGGCGTCTTCCGCGGTCTTGAAGCCCAATAGCGCCTTGGTGATGGCAGCCCGGCCGTGATCGAGTTTGGCGAGTTTTGTCCGCGACGCGTCGCGGACGCCACGATCCGGGTGGTGGAGTTGTACGAGCAGTCCCTCGGCCACGGCGGCGGTGTCGGAATCGCCCGCTTTCTCCACCGCCAGTCGGCGGGTGGCCACGTCCGAGGCGAAGAAGAGCTTCCCCCATTCCGGCAGTTGTTTTGCGGAAAAGGGGAGTCGGTCGAGTGTCCGGAGGGCGGGGGCGACAACGCGGAAATCAGGATCGCGGGCGCAAGCGAAAAGGCGGTCCCACTGCTCTTTAGTCGGCTTATCAATCCACCCGCCGACGGCCTGCAGGGCGGCGGCGCGGACTTCGGCCTGATGGCCCGGACCGGTGTGGGTCCAGAGGTACGGGGCCGCCGCGGTCACGTTGAGGGCGAGCAGTAGCCGGACTACCGGGCCCTCCGCATGGGCGGGGAGTTTCGGCTTCTTGGCCGACGCCACGGCAACGAGTGCCGCGGCGAGCGATTTTTTCTTCGCGTCGGACAGGTCGGGGACGCGGCCGATGAGCATGTTGGCGGCGGCGTCGGCTACGGCGGGGTCGGCATCGAGGAAGACTTTGACCGCGGCCGCGTCCGACCCGGTGGTGCCCGCCTCGGCCAGTGCCACCGCAATGTATTTTCGCACGCCGGGGGCTACCCGGGGCAAAAGGTCGTGGAGGGCCTTGGCGGCTTTGGCTCCCAGTGCGGCCGCGGCACGGGCCGCCTGGGCTGCCTCCTCGCCTCCACGGCCGATCTTGTCCAGCAATTTCGGCAGGGCCTTGTCGATCTTGAGTTTTCCCGCCGCCAAAATCGCCTGGTTCCGGACGCCCGCCGCCGGATCGTCCAGTCGTTGCATCACCGCGGCCACGACGTCCGCGGTCTTGACGCCGAGTTCGGACGCGATGGTCAGACCCGCGGCGCGAACGTCGGCCGGGCGGTCCGGCTGCATCTGCCGGACGATTTGCTGGGCAGAGATGTTCATGCGACCATATTATGGACCAGCCGGTTCGGGCGGGTACAATCCCCCCGTCTTTTACGCGTATTTCGGATCCGATATGATCGCGTGGACCCGCAACGTCGTCCGGGCCGTGGGCACGATTTCGGCGTCGCTTTACGTCACGCTCGGGAACCTGGCGCAAACGTTCCGGCGGAAGCCGTTCACCGCATCGTTCGAGTATCCCGAACAACCCGTGCCTGTCCGGCCGCGATACCGCGGGTTCCACCGCTTCGATCTCACCGCCTGTATCGGCTGCGACAAGTGCGCCCGGGCCTGCCCGGTCGACTGCATCTACATCGACAAGCAAAAAGCGGCCCCGCCGCTGAAAGGGTTCGTGGTATCGGGATTTAAGATCGACTATACGAAGTGCATGTTCTGCAGCCTGTGCGTCGACCCTTGTCCGGTGGACTGTATTTTTATGGGCAGTATTTACGACATCAGTTGCTACACCCGCGACGGGTGCGTGGTGGACTACGCGACGCTGCCGTTGGAGGTGGCCTGGGGTCAGGACGCCCTCAACCCGACAGCGGTATATGAGAGCAAGAAGGTGGCGCTGCCGGTGTGGACGAAAACGGCCTAGTTTCACGGTTCAGAGTTCCATACTTCTCGGTGCGACTGTGACGTGGAATTCTTGAAACCTGTAACTTTGAAACTTGAAACATGAATTCACTAGTTGTCACCATCCTGATCTTCCTCGTCATCGGTGCGACGGGACTGGTAGCTAACCTCGTGATCGGCCGCCTCGTTCGGAAGGACAACCCGTCGAAGGAGAAGGGTCAGATTTACGAATGCGGCGAGGAACCGGTCGGCACGGCGTGGATCCAGTTCGACCTGCGGTTCTACGTCGTCGCCCTGCTATTCGTCGTTTTCGACGTGGAAATCGCGTTCTTTTTCCCCTGGGCCGTCGTGTTCGGGTCTTCTGTCAAACTTGGAGACGAGAGGGTGCCCGTTGAGCAGCGGATAGAAATTGCGAAGCGGCTCGACCCGACTGCAACTGCCCTACCGACCCCGGCCGCGGCGAACGCCTTCGCCCATTTCGCCTTCGTTGAACTCCTCACGTTCTTTGGCATCCTCCTCGTCGGCTTTGCCTACCTTTGGCGGCGGGGCGACCTGGAGTGGGTGCGGAGCGTAGCGGGACAGTTAATCCCCGATCGGCCCGATCCCGAGGAGATATCCCATGCCGCTGCTTGAACACCGGTTCGAGGACGGGTTCGTGGTGACGTCGTTGGACCATGCGATCAACTGGGGCCGGCAGGCGTCACTCTGGCCGATGACGTTCGGCCTGGCGTGCTGCGCCATCGAGATGATGGCCGTCGGCGGACCGCGGTACGATATCGACCGGTTCGGTGCCGGGGCGTTTCGGGCGACGCCAAGGCAAGCCGATCTCATGATCGTTGCCGGCACGGTCAATCTGAAAATGGCCGAGCGGGTACGGCGGCTGTACGACCTCATGCCCGAGCCGAAGTTCGTGATCGCAATGGGAGCGTGTACGTGCGGCGGGGGGCCGTACTACAAGTACGGGTACAACGTGGTGAAGGGGGTCGATCTCGTGGTGCCGGTGGACGTGTACGTCCCCGGCTGCCCGCCCCGGCCGGAGGCACTTTTGGAAGGACTGATGCGGATTCAGGACAAGGTGAAAAAGATGCGGACGCTCGCACGGGGCGAAGCGGAGCCATTGGTACCGGCACGGACCGGGTCGGTGAAACTTCCCGAAGAATATTCAACCCCCGCCGCCACGTTCGACTATTTGAAAGACACCAAGGAGCGGGCAAAACCCGCGAAGGCATGACACTTTCCGAAACGATTGCACTGCTTCAGGAGACCTTCGGCCCCGCGATCTCTTCCGCGAAGCCGGACGCGATCGATCCTTTCGTCATTGTGGTTTCGCATCGGCTGGTCGAAGTCTGTACCTTCCTTCGTGACGACCCGCGGATGCGGTTTGATTTGCTGAACAACATTTCGGGCGTCGATTACTTGGAACCGGACGCGAAAAAGCTGGCGAAAGCGGGATTCGACCCGCACGTGGAGGTGGTATATCACGTGTCGAGTTTTTCCCGACCGAGGTCGCGGTTCACGCTGAAGGTGATGCTGCCGCGGTGGAAAGGGGACGTGCCGGGCGAACTGCCCGAGGTGCCGACGGTGAGCGGCGTCTGGCCGACGGCCGACTGGCACGAGCGGGAAGTGTTCGACCTCGTTGGCGTCCGATTCCTGGGTCACCCCGACCCGCGCCGCATCCTCATGTCCGACGACTGGGTCGGCCATCCGCTACGAAAGGATTACGAATTCCCCCTCGAATACCACGACATCCGGTGCCGGTAGCCTCTTATCGTCACTTCACCGTCTTCCGCACTTCCGCCGAAACGATGGCATATCCGTTGTCGTTCATGTGCAGACCGTCTTTCCGAAGCAAGTCCGGATTCGGCTTTCCGTTCGGGCCTAACAGCAACGGGCAGTAATCGATGTAAGTGAGTGTGTCGTTCTTCGCGATGTCTGCTTTCACCAGCGCGTTGGCTCGCGATTGCGTCTGATATTGTGCCCATCTGGCGACGCTCGGCTTGATCGGGAGGTAATAAATCTTACACTCCGGCATCTTGTCGTGGATCGTCTTGACGAACGCCCGGAAATCGTCCCGCACCTGCTCCGGCGTACGCTTCGCGTTCACGTCGTTATCGCCGGCGTAGAACACGATCGCCCGCGGTTCGAGCGGAAAGATCAGTCGGGCGGCGAAGTGGGTGTTGTCCCGGATTTGATTCCCGCCAAACCCGCAGTTGACCGCGTTCCAGTCGGGGAAGGATTTCTTCAGGTTCCAAAGTCGGATGGTCGAACTCCCGGCGAAGACGATACCGCCCTTTTTCGGCGGCGATTCCTTGAGCCGCTTCTCAATGGCGGAAACTTCCTTTTCCCATTTGGCGAACGGGTCGGCTGACGGGGATTGGATGAGAAAGACGAGGAATGTGGCGAGCATGCGTTTCTCCGAAATCGGGTGGGGATAGGATAGCCGGACCGAACCCGGAACGGAACCACCATGCCCGCCTTTGCCGACCCGATCGCCGTCGAATTCGACGTCCGCACGGACGAGTTGCTCGTCAACATGGGCCCGCAGCACCCCAGCACGCACGGCGTGTTGCGGCTCGTGCTTCGGACCGACGGCGAAGTTATCCGCGAGGTGACGCCGCACCTCGGCTATTTGCACCGGTGCGCCGAAAAGATTGGCGAGAACGTCACCCCGATTCAGTTCGTGCCGTACACGGACCGGATGGACTACCTCGCCGCGATGAACATGAATTTCGGGTTCGCCCTGGCCGTCGAAAAACTCTGCGGGATGAAAGTGCCCGAAAAGGCCGACGTCATCCGCGTGATCATCGGCGAACTCAACCGGATCGCTTCGCACCTCGTCGGTATGGGTGCATACGGCCTCGACCTCGGCAGCTTCAGCCCGTTCCTTTACGCCTTCCGCGAACGGGAGCACATCCTCGACCTGTTCGAAGACGTCTGCGGCGCCCGGCTCACGTACAGCTACGGAACCGTTGGTGGCGTCCACGACGACTTGCCGTCGGGCTGGGTCAAGCGGTGTCGGGAGTTCCTCGAATACTTCAAGCCGCGAATCCCCGAATACCACGCGATGTTGACCGACAACCACATCTTCGCGAAGCGCACGGCCGGGGTCGGCGTAATGTCGAAGGAATTGGCAATCGCTTACGGCTGCACCGGACCGGTACTCCGCGGTTCGCTCGACCGGTCGAAGGGCGATCCCGATTGGGATCTGCGGAAGACCGAGCCTTATTTCGGCTACGAGAAATACGAGTTCGAGGTTCCGCTGCCGCCGTTCGAGAACGCACCGCCCGGAGCCATTGTCGGCGATTGCTGGCACCGGTTCTATTGTCGGATGCGCGAGGTGGTCGAGAGCATCAAGATTGTGGAACAGGCGTTGACGGAATACGAGCGGTTGCAATCGGAATGGGACACGATCCGAGCGGAGTCAGCGAAGTCGGCGGACGCGAGGTCGCCGGAGGAGAAGAAGGCAGAGGAGGCAAAATTGGCCGAGTTGGCGAGGACGAAATACTCGCACCGGGTCGAACCGCCGCGGACCTTGGTACCAGGCGAATGCTATGTGGAAACGGAATGCCCAAGGGGGCAAATGGGGTTCCACGTCGTCGGCCGGCCGAACAAGGAAAACGTGCCGCTGCGAGTTCGAGCCCGGTCCAGTTGTTTCAGCAACTTAAGTCCCGTGGGCGAGTTGTGCAAGAACTGTCTCGTCGGCGACGTCCCGGCAATCGTAGGGAGTATTGACGTAGTGATGGGGGAGATCGACCGATAATCCCGAGAAAGATGTTGGCTGGTCGAATGATGCAATCGCCATGGCGAAAGTGGTCTGACCTTCAGACAGACCTTATTCCGGAAGAAAACCCATTTCGCGCAACTTGACCGAAGTCGCCGCTTCGGAGAGCACGTCCCGGAACGCCCGGACAGCCGGCCGGTCCAAACGATCCTTTGGCACTGCGAAGTCGTACTGCTCCACCCGCACCGGCAGGAACCCGAGGCCGTTGGGTTTCGCAACGGGTTCGATGGCCAAACCCCAGTCGGCCCGCCCGTGGGCGACGGCGACCGCCACCGCAACGTGTGTTTTGGCCTCGGAAAGGTAACCTGCCGGGGTCGATCCGTTCAGCAGGCGATCGAGCAGCACACGGGTGCCGCTGCCCCGGTTGCGGTTGGCCAATACGCACGTCGAATCAGTGATTGCGGCGGCGACCGCCTCGGCCGCCGTTCGCCCTTCGAACCGATCGTCTCCCGGCCGAAAGACAATCCCCTGCACGCGACCGTAGCCGGGGATGAGTTCCAATTGTGAAGTCAGGAACGGCCGGTTGTATTCGTCGGTGACGGGGTCGAGGAGGTGAATCCCCGCGAGGTCACATTCGCCGCGGTTCGCCGCGTCTAGCCCAGCCGAGCTGCCCAGGGCCAGCATTTTCGCCGTGATTCCCCTGTCGCGGAGACGGGCGAGCAGGAAATCCAGTCCGACGCAGTGCGACCCCACGATGACCAGGTCCGCGGGGTTTCGGTCTGCCGCGAGCACCGTCACGTCCACATCTTCGCCGGCTTCCAGGTATTCTCGGTGCCGGGGAATGGTGATAAAGCCGTCGGCCCGACCAAAGGCCGTGACGGAACCGGAACCTTTGCCCATGGGCACTGCGGACCAGCCGTCAGCAGTGTCGATCAATCCGACCAGGAGATACTCCGTTCGGCCCCGTTCGCTGTTCACCCGGCGGGGCAGGGTGGCCCGCACCGTTTGCCGGTGCTCAATCGGCCGCCCGGCCATCGCCCGCAGCACCGGAGCGACGAACTCGTGGAACGTGAATATCGCCGAAGACGGGAACCCGGGCAACACAACGACGGGCACGGGCGGGCGGCCGTCGCCACGGTCCACCACGGCCAGACACAACGGCTTCCCCGGCTTCAACGCGACCCCGTGCGCGACGATTCCGGGGTGGCCCAGCCCGGCCACGACACGATACGACACGTCCCCCTGACCCTTCGACGTTCCGCCGGAAATGAGAACGGCGTCCAATGACAATGCAATGTCCAGGCAGGATCGCAGAGCCGATTCGTCGTCCGGTACGATCCCCAAAACGTGCGGCTCGCACCCGATTTCCCGCACCGCATCGGCCAGGACGATCGAATTCGAATCGTACACGCCCCCGGGCTTGAGATCCGTTCCGGCCTTTTGAATCTCGTTTCCGGTCGAAAGGATAGCGACTCTAGGCTTTCGGAAAACCGGAACGTGCCACCACCCAATGGCGGCCAGCACACCGGTTTCCCGCGGCGTCAGTCGCGTACCTTTCGTCAGGACGGTTTCCCCGCACCCGATGTCGGCGCCGGTAAACGTAACATTTGCCCCGGGGGCGACGGGGCGCGTGACGGAGATCTTGCCATCCTTCGCGTTGGTGTATTCGACCATCACCACCGCCGAGGCTCCGCGGGGGATCATGCCGCCGGTGGCGATTGTCGTGGCCGAACCGGGGTTGACCGCCCGAACGGGTTCGATGCCCGGCATAATTTGTTCGAGGTTCGACCGGAGAACGATCGGTGAATCCTCGGCCGCGCCGAACGTGTCTTCCGCCCGTACAGCGTATCCGTCCACGTTCGACCGGTCGAACCCGGGAACGTTGACCCCGGCGACGACGTCTTCGGATAGCACCCGTCCCAAAACCCGATCGAGCGGAATTCTGCAAGGCCCGCGGGGGGTGAGGTCGAGACGGTCACGGAACCGTCGTTCGGCTTCGTCGCGGTCGAGGACGGTCAGGAACTGGTCTTGAAAGTATTCGGCCATATCGTGCCAATGTTTCTTCTGATGCTACCGCATCCTATTCCCGCCAATTTCCGCTCGGCCACGTTTGGTTTTGCACGGGCTTTAGGATGTTCAATACGTCTCCCAGGAGTTTCGGATCGGGGGGGGCATTCGCCGCCTGCCAATTGACGTCCCACTCCGCTTTCTTCGCCGTGCCGGTGATTGTGCTCGGGATTTTCGATTCCGCGAGGCAATACTGCATGCCAAGGACGGAGATATCCGCGCCCCGCTCCCGGCACAATTGAGCCGCGGCCCTGCAGGCGGTCGGGATCGGTTCCGGGGCCGGGTGCCAGGGGGGCGGACCCTGATTCGTGAGCAAACCCATGGCGAGCGGACTGGCGTTGAGAACGGCGACGCCGAATTGCTCGGCAGTGGGTAACAGATCGGTGAGGAGTTGTTGATTCTGTAGGTTGAAATGGCAGTACGATATCACCACATCGAGGTGACATTGCTCAATGGCACGGCGGAGCAATCGCAGTGGGTAACACGACATGCCGACGAACCGGCACTTCCCTTTGCGCTTCAGTTTTTGCAGAACCGCGGCCGTCTCCTCGAAGATAAACTCGTAGTCGGTTGCGAATTCGATGTCGTGGGCGAGCAGAATGTCGACGTGGTCCACGTTCAAT
>DASXPC010000033.1:0-5354 GCA_036493815.1 Fimbriiglobus sp.
TGCCGCAGATCGTCATCCTCTTCGGCTTCATCGCCATTCTGGAAGACTGCGGCTACATGTCCCGGGCCGCTTTCCTGATGGACCGGCTGATGAGCCGTTGCGGCCTCAGCGGCAAGTCGTTCATCCCCCTGCTCTCCTCCGTCGCCTGCGCCGTGCCCGGCATCATGGCCACACGCGTCATCGAAAACCGCCGGGACCGCTTTGCCACGATCCTGATCGCCCCGCTCATGAGTTGCTCGGCAAGGCTACCGGTTTACTCGCTCCTCATTGGAGCCTTTATCGCCACGGGAGACGGCTACTCCGACTTTCAGCGGGCCGTCGTACGCGGGTTGACAATGTTTGCCATGTATCTGATCGGGTTCGTCACCGCCCCGCTCGTGGCTCTGGTGCTGAAACGGACGTTATTGCGGGGCGAGACGCCGGTGTTCGTGATGGAACTGCCCGCATACAAACGGCCGTCACTGCGAATCGTGATTCGACGGATGACCGACTCTGGCTGGGCATTCCTTCGGCGGGCGGGAACGTTCATCCTGGCCAGCATGATCCTCGTCTGGGCGGCGTCGTACTTCCCGCGGTCGGCGGAGGACGGCACGCGGTATGATGAAAAAGTGGCGGCGAAGGAAGCGGAGGCCGAGAAAGCGGGAAGAGACGAAGCGGCGAAATCGAAGGCCGACGACGAGGTGAAGGGGTTGAAGGCCGAGTGGCAGCGGAACAGTTATCTGGGCCGGGCGGGCCGGGCGATGGAGCCGGCGGTTCGGCCCCTGGGCTGGGACTGGAAAATCGGCGTTGCCACCCTCGCCAGCTTCCCGGCCCGCGAAGTCATAGTCGGCACGCTCGGCATCCTTTATACGGTGGACGAAGAAGACGAAGACAAGAAGCAGGCCGAACTGGGCAAAGCGATTCATACCGACTGGTCGACCGACCCGGTGCGGGGCAAGTACGGACTGCCGGTGGCTTTGTCGATCATGGTCTTCTTTGCCTTGTGCTGCCAGTGTGCCTCGACGCTGGCTGTGATTCGGAGGGAAACGAGGTCTTGGGCCTGGCCCGCATTCACGTTCATCTACATGACGACGTTGGCATACATCGGGGCATTGGTGACGTTTCAGTTAGGGCGGTTGGTTGTGGATGCGGTAAGATAACCTTATGGACTTTCAACTTCTGATCGTCGTGAGTCTTATCGGCCTGGCCACGGCTTATGTGGCCCGCGCCGCGGTGCGGGCGTTCTTGTCTCCGGGGAAAGGCTGTTCCTCGGGCTGTGGGAAGTGTGCGGCTCCCGCTGAGGAAGTTCCGAATGCCAAGCGGGTTTCGCTGCAACAAGTCTCGCGTCCATAAATTAACGGGATGAATCTCTTTCCGCCCGACGTGGCGTTGGCGTGCCGGCGATTGGTTGAAATGGCACTCGCCGAGGACCTCGGCCCGGCGGGGGACCGAACGTCGGAATCTGTGATTTCGGCAGGGGCGCGGGGCGTAGCCGCGTTCGTGGCCCGGTCCGGCGGTGTGATTGCCGGGCTGTCCGCGGTTGAGCTGGTCGCTGCGGCCGTGTCGCACGACCTCGCGTTCCAATCAAAAGTAAACGACGGCACGAAAGTCGAACCGAAAACGGTCATTGCCACCATCGAAGGACCGCTGCGGGCGTTACTCGTTTCCGAGCGAACCGCCCTCAACTTCCTGCAACGTCTTTCCGGCATCGCCACACTGACACGGAAATACGTCGAAGCCGTTGCCGGCACGAAGGCCAAGGTCCTTGACACCCGCAAGACCACCCCCGGCTGGCGTTTGCTCGAAAAGTACGCGGTCCGGATGGGGGGCGGAGCGAACCACCGCGTCGGCCTCTTCGATGGCGTCCTCATCAAGGACAATCATCTTGCGGGCCTTAGCGGCGATATCCGCAAGGCAATTTCCCTCGCCCGATCGTTTCCTGCCAATGCCGGATTGCCGATCGAGGTGGAAGTCGATTCCCTCGACCAACTCGACTTGGCCCTCTTGGAAAAACCCGAAATCGTCCTGCTCGATAACATGGGGCCGGATTTGCTGTGTGAGGCGGTACTCCGTCGAAACCTGGCCTCGCCGTCAACGCATCTCGAAGCCTCCGGCGGCGTGACGCTCGACACGATTCGCAGCATCGCCGAGACCGGCGTCGATCGGATCAGCGTCGGGGCGCTGACCCACTCGGCCCCGGCACTCGACATTGCCCTCGATTATCAATCGTGAATCCCACTCCGCGGGAAACGTGGCGGCCGGACACCCGCCACATCGGCCGGCCGGTTTACTGGTTCGACGAACTGGACAGCACGAACGCGTACGCCCAAACTCTTTCCGCCGGCGCGGCGGTAATCGCGGACCATCAGACGGCGGGCCGCGGGCAGTACGGGCGGACGTGGACCAGTCGGCCGGGTGCTTCCCTGCTTATTTCATTCGTGCTCGACCCGCCGGCCGAATGGCGGCGGGCTGTGGTGCTAACCGCCTGGGCCGCGGTTGCGGTCGGGGAAACGATCCGCCGGCTCACCAATCAACAGGCCCGGATCAAGTGGCCCAACGATCTGCTCGTCCGCGGGAAGAAAATCTGCGGCATCCTGATCGAGCAGGGACGGTCCCTCGTTTGCGGCATCGGCCTGAACGTGAACCAATCAGCCGAGGAGTTTGCGGCCGCGGGGCTGCCGGAGGCGACGTCACTCGCAATCGTGGGCGAGACTGCGTTCGACTTGCGTGCCGTTGCGACGGCTGCGATTCATTCGCTCGACGAAGGATACGACCGCCTGGTATCCGGCGAAATTCCCCTCCTGGAATCCGAGTGGAAATGGCGGACGGGACTACTGGGCCGGAGCGTCGTGGCGGAACTGGCGGACGGCACGACGACCGCCGGGCGATTGCGGGATATGAGTTTCGACGGCATCGAACTCGACGCCGGGGACGGAGCGGTGCGGGCGTTGATCCCCGAGCACGTTCGGCAGTTGCGGCCCGGATAAGACGCCACGCGCTTGCTGTGCGGGAGTGTCCGCCTATACTTTTGGGTAGCCTTCCATTCCTCCCGTCGCACGAGGTCGTCTATGATCGGGAATCGATTCGGGCCCACGATTGCCGCGGCCGTTTTCTGCGTAAATGTGAGCATGGCCGCCGACTGGCCCGGTTTCCGCGGCCCCAACCGCGACGGCCTTTGCACCGAGACCGGTCTCTTGAAGGAGTGGCCGAAAGGCGGCCCCAAGCAGGTCTGGACGGCGAAAAACCTCGGCCTCGGATTTGGCACGCCGTCGGTCGCTGACGGGAAGATCTTCGGCGTCGGCACCCGCGACGGAAAGGACGGCATCTGGGCCCTGAAGGAAGGGGACGGGTCGGAACTCTGGTTCACCCCGTTCGCGAATGCCAAAAAAGTGATGCGTCAAGCGAACGGTCCGGGGAGCACACCCACGTTCGCTAACGGCAAGGTCCTCGCCGTCAGTATCGACGGCACCCTCGCCTGCATCGACGCGGCGAAAGGGACGCTTTTGTGGAAAAAGAGTTACCTCGACGACTTCGGGGGCCGAGTGCCGATGTGGGGGTACAACGATTCGGTTTACGTCGACGGCGACACGGTTATCTGTACCCCGTGCGGCACGAAGGCGGCGGTGGCGGCCCTGAAACTGGCGAATGGCGAAGTGGTTTGGACGACGACCGCGAACACGGGCGGCGACGGGTGCGGGTACTCGTCTCCCCTCAAGGCGACCATCCACGGGGTCTCGACGTACGTCGTCCTGCTCGGTCTGAAGTCGGGCCTCGTCGGCATCCAGGCCGAGACCGGTAAGGTCCTTTGGAAGTACAAGGGCAAAGCGGCGGCCGGTGGCATCGCCCAAATTCCAATCCCGATCGTCAAGGACGACCTCGTTTGGGTCTCGTGCAGTTACGGCGGGGGAGCGGCGCTGCTCCAAATCGTGCCGAAGTCGACGGACGAGTTCGAGGTCAAGGAGGTCAAGACGTACCCGAAGCCGAAATTGAATAATCACCACGGCGGAATGGTCCTGGTCGGCGATTACGTTTACTTCGGACACGACCAGATGCAGGGCAAACCGGTGTGTGTCGAATTCAAGACGGGCGAGATCAAGTGGGGCCCCGAGGACTACCCGGCCGGAGGCAAAGGGTCGGCCGCCGTGCTCTACGCGGACGGCCGTCTTTACTTCCGGTACGAGAATGGAAAATTGGTACTGATGGAGCCGAACCCGACGAAACTGACGGTGGTGTCGTCGTTCCAACTGCCCCCACCGGACCAGCGGTCGAACCCGCAGAGCTGGCCGCACCCGGTCATCGCCAACGGCAAACTCTACCTCCGCGACCAGACCGTGATGTATTGCTACGACGTCAGGGGGCCGCGGAACTGACGGCGAGTGAAAGACGGCCCGGGCGTAACGGTATTTTCGTCCGGACCGGCGTGTGGGAGGGCCGCGGTGCGGGAACCGGGCGAGGTGGTGATCGACCGGGTTCGGCGACTCCTGGGGCGGGTGCTGCCGGGGAATGCGTTTTACGCCCGCAAGCTGGCCGGGTTCGATCCGCAGACGCTGCGTACCGCCGCCGATTGGGCCCGCCTGCCGTTTACGGGAAAGTCCGAACTCACCGCCGACCAGGCCGCCCATCCGCCGTACGGGTCGAACCGAACGGAAGCGTTAGGGTCGTATTCCCGCCTGCACCAGACGTCGGGCACCACAACGGGTAATCCGCTCCGGTGGCTCGACACGCCCGCGAGTTGGGACTGGATACTGTCCGGATGGCGGAACGGCTTCCCGCTGATGGGCCTGACGGACCGGGACCGGTACTTTTTCCCGTTTTCGTTCGGGCCGTTCATCGGGTTCTGGAGCGCGTTCGAAGCGGCGGCGCGGGCCGGGTATTTGTGCCTGCCCGGCGGCGGGATGTCGAGCACGGCCCGGCTCCGGTTTCTGGCCGAGCACGGGGCGACGGTTGTCTTCGCCACGCCGACATACGCGTTGCACCTGGCGGAGCTGGCGGCGAAGGAAGGTTTCGATCTCCGCGCGTCGTCGGTGCGGGCCCTCGTGGTGGCCGGGGAACCGGGCGGTAACATTCCCTCCACCCGGGCGCGGATCGAGTCCGTCTGGGGTGCTCGCGTGTTCGACCACTACGGCATGACCGAATGCGGACCGGTGGCGTTCGAAGCAGTCGACGATCCGGGCGGGCTACTGATTCACGAACCGGAAATCCTCGCCGAAGTGCTCGATCCCGGGGGGGATCGTCCAGTAGAGGACGGGGCGTTCGGCGAACTGGTCGTCACGAACCTGGGACGGGTCGCGAGTCCCGTCATCCGGTACCGGACCGGGGACGTGGTTCGGATCGACCCGGCCCTCCCCCATGGGGCGAACGGGTGGCTGCGGCTG
>DASXPC010000034.1:0-7648 GCA_036493815.1 Fimbriiglobus sp.
AATGGGGTTCCACCGTGCGCCGCGTCCGCTCCGAACCCCGGCCCGATTGGCAGAAACGGGTCGAAGAATACGGCCTCCACTACCACACCCTCCGCGGCGAACCCTACTGGGACGAATCCGCCCATTACGTCTTCTCCAAGCACGAAGTCGACACCCTGGAACGGGCCACCTACGCCCTCAACGACATGTGCCTGGCACTCGTCCAGCACGTGTTCGACAACAAGCTGTTCGGCCTGTTCCTCATCCCGCCCGAATTCGAACAGTTCGTCATTAAGAGTTGGGACGAGGACGACCGCTCCATCTACGGCCGGTTCGACCTCGCTTACGACGGCGTAGGGCCGCCGAAGCTGCTCGAATACAACGCCGACACTCCCACCGCGTTATTGGAAGCCAGCGTCGCCCAGTGGACCTGGCTGAAGGACTTCGACGAGCGGGCCGACCAGTTTAACAACATCCACGAACGGCTTATCGAAGCCTGGGAGGCGCTGAAGGAACAGGACGACGGGCCGATCCATTTTGCGGCCATGAACGGCTACGTGGAAGATTTCATCACCGTCGAATACCTCCGCGACACGGCCACGCAGGCGGGCTTCAAAACCGCATACCTCGACGTGGAAGACATCGGCTGGGATGCGGGGCGAAAGGCGTTCGTGGACAACGGCAACAGACCGATACGTCGCCTGTTCAAGCTTTATCCCTGGGAAATGCTGATTCGGGACGATTTCGGGAAGAACGTCCTGGCCGCCCGCACCGCCTGGCTCGAGCCGGCGTGGAAGATGATCCTCTCGAACAAGGCAATCCTCCCCCTGCTCTGGAAGTTGAACCCGGACAGCCCGTTTCTGGTGCCGGCGTCGTTCGATCCGCTCGAAGGGGATTATGTCCGAAAGCCGATCCACGCCCGCGAGGGGGCGAACATCACGGTGATAAAGGACGGTCAAACCGCAATCGAAACGGACGGCCCGTACGAATCGAAAGCCTGCGTGTATCAACAACTGATTCCGCTGAAATCGTTCGACGACCGCTACCCCGTGCTCGGCAGTTGGATTGTCAACGGCTGGGCCTGCGGCCTCGGCATCCGCGAAGACGAGACGATGATCACGGGAAATGCGAGTCGGTTCATTCCGCACTTGATGAGCGATTGATCGCGTTGACCGGCAGGCGAGCGCGGCTGACCCTCCCTCACCCCACCGCCACGCCGACGAGCACGTCGTACCCGGCGTGGGCGCCGACCGCGATGCCGAATCCGCGGGTGACGTACAGCATGTTGAAATACAACCCGGCCAGCGTTCGGAACGCGAAAACGGTGGGTTGGAACGGGTCGCCATTTTCCCCGACGTGGTGGGCCGCGGCGAAGAGCAGAGATCCGACCACGGCGGCCACCACAATCGCGAGCGGCTTCGGCAGCAGCATCGTGCGGAAGAGGACGGACAAAAGCGTAAACAGCCCGAGCCGGAAGATCACTTCCTCGTAAATCCCCGCCCCGACGAACGTCACGAGTTTCGACGCCGGCGGGGCTTCAAACCGGACGGGAGAGACGGTGAGGCTGACCCCGAGTTGATCCAGGATCGGCTTGAAATTGCGGCTGACGGCCCAGAGCAGGACGCCATAAACCACGCACTCGACCGCCATGCCGAACAAGGTCGCCAGCGTGTCTTTCGGCCGGGACTCCCACGCAAGCACGGCCCGGATCAGGAAATAGACCGCGACCGCCGCCGGAACGACCCAGAGCTGCGTGATGCCGTACCGGTCCAAGCCCCACCGCAGCCAGGCGTCGGCCCCGTTGCGGACGTCGGTGTGTTGCCCCCCATAATGAGCGACGCCGATCTCGTACGCCGCCAACAGCGGCACGAGAAAGAGAAACGTCGCCCACGGGTGGCGGGTAGCGGAAAAGTAGTCCTTCATGACCTCGGCCGATCGTTCGCGCTCCGGGAAGGGATTCGCCCGGAATCGCACGTCCTTTGCGACCGGCCACCGCAGAATAATATTTTGTCGGGTCCGCCGGCAAGGCCAGCGAGTTATCCGCAGGCCCCTGCCGCCGGTTTCTCCTATATTCCCCCCATCCCCCCGCCCGAGTGCTCCTTGACCGTTGCGACCCCGAGACTGCTGGACAAACGGGAAGACCGCATCCGCCGGATGTTCGGTCAAATCGCGCCCCGATACGACTTCCTCAACCACCTCCTCTCGTTCAACGTCGACAAACGCTGGCGGACGCGGACGGTTAAACTCGTCCCGCCGCTCGGCGACGGACCGGTCCTCGACCTCTGCACCGGCACCGGCGACCTGGCCTTCGCCTTCGACCGGGCGGCGAAGGGAACGACTTCGATCGTCGGGGCGGATTTCTGCCACGAAATGCTGGTGCGGGCGGCGGCGAAGGCGGCGAAATTGGGCGTGGCCGAGCGGGTGACGTTCGTCGAAGCCGACGCGCAGGACCTCCCTTTCCCCACCGGCACGTTCCAGATCGTTGCGGTCGCGTTCGGCCTCCGCAACGTGACCGATACCGACAAGGGCTTGGCGGAAATGGTCCGAGTGGCCCGGCCCGGCGGGCGGGTGGCCGTGCTCGAATTCTCGAAGCCGACCCACTGGCTGTTCGGCCGGGCGTACCGCTGGTACTTCCATTATCTACTTCCGTTTATCGGCCACCTGTTCTGCCGGAATCGGGAGTCGGCGTACTCATACCTGCCGGAGAGCGTGCTCGCTTTTCCCTCCGGCGAAGCCTTGGCCGAGACGATGCGGACGCACGGACTCGCCGACGTCACCGTGACCCCGTTCACGTTCGGAATTGCCACCCTCTATGTGGGAACGAAATCCCCATGACCGACCGCCGCGACCACCTGCTCGTTCGCGCCTGCCGGGGCGAAGCGGTGGAACGGCCGCCCGTCTGGGCGATGCGGCAGGCCGGGCGGTGGGACCCGGAGTTTCAGAAAATCCGGGCCGGGGCCGGGTTCTACGAATTCTCGGAGGACGTCGAACGGGCCGCCGCGGCCAGTCTCTGCCCGAAGCGGTTCGGCGTCGACGCGATCATTCTCTTCTACGACATCACCACGCTGCCGCTGGCGATGGGGCTGCCGTTCGCCCTCAAGACGGGCGAAGGTCCGATTCCGGATCGACCGATCCGGTCACTCGCCGACCTGGCGCGGTTGAACCCGGAGCCACCGCCCGAAAGTTACGGGCATATCCGGGCGCTTTTGACGCGTGTGAAGGGCGAATTGAAGGGCGAACTGCCGGTGATCGTCTTCGCCGGTGCCCCGTTCACGGTGGCGACGTATTGCATCGGCACCGGCAAGGACGTGGCGGCAACGCGGCGGTTCGCCGCCGAACAGCCCGCGGTTTGGACCGGGCTGCTTGACCGGATTTCCTATGCGACCGGCGGGTTCCTCCGCACCCTCGTGGCCGACGGGGCGGACGTTTACCAATTGTTCGACTCGTGGGCCGGGATGCTGACGGAATCCGAATACGACGCCTGGGCCGACATGTACCATCGCGCGATATTTCAGTCCGCTCCCGGCATCCCCCGCATCCTGTTCGTCAAAGAATGTCCGTATCTCGACCGCATGGCCGCGACCGGAGCGGAGGTGGTGAGCCTCGGCCTGCGGCACGACCTGGCCGAAGCCCGCCGACGATTTCCCGACCTCTGCTTCCAGGGCAACGTCGACGAAGCGGTGCTGCGGACGGGGACGCCGGAAAAGATCCGGGCCGAAGTGCATCGCGTCCTCGCCGCCGGCGGCGGCCGCCGGCACGTCGTCAACCTCAACCACGGCGTCGGCAAGGAAACGCCCGTCGCCAACTTCGAAGCCTACGTTCGGGCGGCGCGGGGCGAGTAACGCGGGACCACGTCGAGCCATGCGTCCGGAGGCCTGCAAACGTAGCGAAAGTCGTCCGTTTCGGGTACAACACAATCTACGATCTCTGCCCGCGGGTTGGACCTTATGCACCGGAAGCTCGTTTTTCTCGTCGTCCTTTTATTCCCTGCCGTAGTTGCGGCCGAGCCGCCCGACTCCGGGATCGGAATCCAATCCCGCATTCGGAAAGTCATCGAATCGGCCGAGGCGTCGGTCGTGGCGGTGGTCGTGTCGCGAACGCCATATGAGGGCCAGTCGCCGGAAGACGTCGCGCGGGGCCGGCTGGGAAGTTACACGCCGCCGGATCCGTTTCGGTCGCGGCGGGGTTTCGCGCTGCAGATTCCGCCCGAGATCAAGAAACTCGACCTGAGCGACCCGGCCAACGTGGCGAACAACCAATTCGGCTCCGGGCTGGTCCTGAGCGAAAACGGGCACGTCCTCACGAACTACCATCTGGTGGACGGGGCAACGAAGGTCTACGTCCGCGGGGCCGGCGGCAAGGGAAGCTATGCGAACATTTACGCGGCCGATTCGCGGAGCGACCTGGCAGTGTTGAAACTGCTGGCCCCGCCCGATGGCTTGAAGCCGGTGCGGTTCGCCGAGGCCCGGTTCGTGGACGGCCCGGGGGACGCCAAAGCAACGGTGCGGAAAGGCGATTTCGTCGTGGTCGTGGCCCACGCCCAGGCCGCGGGGTTCCCCGACGGTTCGCCGAGCGCGTCGTTCGGCATCGTCGGAAACGTCGGCCGGCGGACGTTGAGCCAGTCGGTGTCGGACGCCGACCGCATCATGCAACCCCTGTATAAACTCGGAAGCCTCCTGCACACCGACGCCCGCCTGACGGTCGGCGTCAGCGGCGGGGCCGTCCTCAACCTCAACGGGGAAGTCATTGGCGTCACCAGTTCCGTGGCCGCCGTCGCCGGCAGCGAAGCCGCCGGTGGCTACGCCATTCCGATGGACGCGAACTACCGCCGTATCGTCGAATCCTTGAAGGGTGGGAAAGAAGTCGAGTACGGATTCCTCGGCGTCTCAACCGACCCGGTCGCCTCCGGAATCGGGGGGGGAGCGGTTCTAAGTCAGGTGACGCCCGGAACGCCGGCCGATAAAGCCGGCCTACGCGGCGGCGAATTAGGACGCATGAACGCCGACCGGATCATCGCCGTGGACGGCCACCCCGTCCAGGACATGGACGACCTGTTCCTGAACATCGGCGCCGCCCTCGCCGGGTCGGACGTCGTCGTCACGGTCAACCGCAACGGCCGAACCCAGGACCTGACGGTTCGCCTCGCCAAGTTCCGCAACCCCCAGCCTTGGATCGCCAGCGTCCGCCCCGCGGCCGTCTTCGGCCTCCACGTCGATTACACCAGCGTCCTGCTCCAGGACCTCATTCAGGCTCAGGACCGCATGGCCGGGAACGCCGCACTCCCTCGGGGCGTCGTCATCCGCGACGTCAAACCGAATTCCCCCGCCGAACGCGAACTGAAACGCGGCGGCGAAGACCTGTCGAAGTGGGTGATCACGAGTGTGAACGACCGAGCCATATCCATTCCGTCCGAGTTCTACGCCGCGGCCCGGGGCAAAGCGGTGGTACGGCTCAAAATGATCCACACCGCCGACCCGAGCCGGACGCGGGAAGTGACGTTGAAGTAAGCCCACCGGGTGCAGGCAGGCGTCGGTTACAGGGCGGCCGGTCGACACTGGAATACACGATGACCCTGACAATGAATTATTTCTTCTCTCGCGGTGTCAACACCAGCACGGGCACCTTCCGCCTTTCCTTCTTAAACGTCAGTCCGCATTGTTCCGTGGCGTGTTTCAACACCTTCTCGGGGTCATTGTTATCCGCTGCTTCCTGAGCGGTCGCGTTGCCAATGAAGTGATTATTCCAGGAGAACTTCGGCCCGTCCGGCACGCCCCCTTCCCAGAGCATGCGGGCTTTCACCCGCTCGCCGAGGAAGCGGACATACTGCATCGGGTAGCCGGTGTGTCGCGTGGAAAAAACGCGACCCGTGTAGGTCTGATACTTGCGGGAGTCGTAGAAGTCCTTGTTCAGACCGTCCTCCGTCGCGTAGACGTCGAGAAGTTGCTTGTTCTTCTCCCGCCACGCAGGTGGGTTGAGGTCAAATTTTCCGGAGACAACTAAGACTTCCTGAACCTCCTCGATCACCTTGAGTTCGACGTCGATCTTGCATTGATCCCGCAGGATCGCTCCGAGTTGGGCTGCCAGTTTGTCGAGGGGAGTGTTTTTGCGAACGACGAAATCACCGTGCACGTTGAGGCGATTAAAGAGAGGGTCATCCCTGTGCTTCGGGTCGATGATGAATTCCTGTTCCGAGAAGCCCGTAATCCACTTGACCGCGTCCTGCACGGAGAAGAGGTTCTCACCCCTCTGATCGGTGGGACTCATGGCCAGCCCGACGTTGGAGATGCAATACCGCTGGGTTAACTCGTTGCCGTCCTGATCGACAATGAGGGTCATCCAGTTTTCAAACTTCTTAAAACTCGCCCGAAGATATTTTTCGCCCTCGGTGTCCTTGGCGAGCGGTTTGAAGGCTCGCATGCGGAACTCAATCCGGCTGGGAATCCAAGGCTTGGTAACACGCTTGACGTACTCCCCCTCCTTCAACTCGTAAGCCTCGCGGAAGGCGGGCATCCATTCCGGCTCGACCTTTTTTATCGGCGGGGCCGCGGCCGCCGGACGAACCGTCCCGAACAACGGGATCAGTACTCCGAGCAAAAACAGCGGAGTGCATGAAATGCGGAACATGCCCACTTCCCTCCCGGAACGATCTGAGAGCGTTCACACTAGCCGACGACCGATTCGGATGCCACTCCGCATCCGACCCGACTACAAAACATTCATGAACTACGCCATCTGCAACGAAACGTTCGAGGGCTGGGATCATGCCCGCGTCTGCCAGCACATTGCGGAAGTCGGCTATACCGGCCTCGAAATCGCACCGTTTACGCTCGCGTCGCGTATTACCGACGTGACGGTGGCCAAGCGGGCCGAATTGCGGAAGACGGCGGAGGCGGCAGGGGTTTCGATCATTGGCCTGCACTGGTTGCTGGCCAAGACGGAAGGTTTTTATCTCACGTCACCAGACGCGGCGATTCGGAAGTCGACCGCCGCGTACTTCATCGCACTCGCCGAGGCCTGTGCCGATTTGGGCGGGTGGGTGCTGGTGCTGGGGTCCCCGTTGCAGCGGAAAATCCCGGCCGGGCTCACGAAGGAGCAGGCCACCAAATTCGCCCTCGACACGATCCGTCAATTCCTGCCGGCTTTGGAGCGGACGAAGACGACACTCGCCCTCGAACCGCTCGGCCCGCAGGAAACGGACTTTCTGAACACGGCGGACGAGGGGGCCGAGATGATCCGCCGGCTCGGTCACCCGAACGTGAAACTGCACCTCGACGTGAAAGCGATGAGTACGGAAGCGGTGCCGATCCCGGACGTAATTCGCCGGCACGCGGCCCATCTGGCCCACTTCCACGCCAACGATCCGAACCGCCGAGGTCCCGGGTTCGGCGACGTCGATTTCAAGCCGATCTTCCAGGCGTTGAAGGATGTAAACTATTCGGGCTGGGTCTCGGTCGAAGTCTTCGATTATTCTCCGGACCCGGATACGATCGCCCGGGAGAGCATTCGCTATATGCGGGCGTGCGAGTAACGAAAAAAACTACGCCGGCAAACGTGACTGGCGTGCCCCGGGCGTAATGGGGTAGCCTGATGCCTCCCACGGAGGGGGCATCATGGCCAAGACGGCGAAGTCGGCGGAGCCGACGATCGAGCGGGACCTTCGTCCGGAGCG
>DASXPC010000035.1:0-15550 GCA_036493815.1 Fimbriiglobus sp.
CCCCCCGCCCGGTTGCGTTACCCGTTCACCGCAATCCGCCTCGGCTTGGCCGCCTCGATTTTCGGCAGCCGCAGCGTCAGCCGGCCGTTCTTCAGCCCGGCCTCGATCTTGTCCGCCGCGATCTGCTCGCTGACGCGGAACGATCGGAAATAGTTCGTGACGTCGGCCTCCCCGGACTGGCGGACCTTGCCGGCATGATTCGGCGTCCGCTTGCCGTGGACCGTCAGTTCCCCGTTCTCGAACCGCACGTCCACGTCGCCCGGGGCAACCCCGGGCAGGTCGGCGTAAAGTACGAGGTCACCGTCCCGTTCGAGAATATCAACCGCCGGTGTCACCGTCACGCCGCGGTTCTCGGCCGCGGCTTCGCACACGGCCCCGTTCGAGCAAGCCTTTTCCAATCCCTTCTCGGTCATGATTCGATCCTCCGAAATTGGTTCGTTAGAGGTTAGGAGTTCACCACAATTTTCCGGGGCTTGGCCGCTTCGCTTTTGGGCAGCGTCAGTTTCAATACGCCGTTTTCGTACGCGGCCTGCACCTTGTCCGCGTCCACCAGCATCGGCAACGTCACCTCGCGGGTGAACGCCCCGTACGGTCGTTCCTGCCGCACCCATACGGCCCCACCCTCTTCCGGGGCAGCCCGCTCGCCCGAAATGTTCAGCTTCGTCCCTTCCGTCACAGTCACTTCCAGTTCGGCCGGGTTCACGTCCGGCAGGTCGAACTCGGCATACAGGTTCTGCTCGTCCGCCCAAAGGTTCACCGGCATCTGGGCCGCACCCTTTCGGCCGAACAGACGATTCATCTCGTCCGAGATCCGGTTCACTTCGCCCCAAATCTCGCCGAACGGCTCCCGCGTCAAAAAACGCACCATGTCACAATCCTCCGTTGTGAAGACAGGCCCGCCACATTACGCGGGCTCGATTCCCATAATTAGAGAGGACGGCCCGGGAATGGATTCTCGGATTCGTACCTCGTGAAGACGAAATACAAGTCGCGTGCCAAATACGGAACGGAAACGGACACGTAGCGTAAGTGCTTGAAAGATTTGAAAAAGCGTGAATTGCCCGCCTTCACATTTCACTTCGAGAATTGCCGAAATGGCAGTCTTGAGTAAACGCGACTGCAAAAGTAGCCGTCATTCGCAAATCGAAAAACGCTTGCATCACCAGTCGGTTGGCCTTTACGCCTCATCTCCGAGGAGTATAAGACGTCTTCATTGCCTGGAACTACTGCAATATTGTTCATATGCAAAACTGGAGATATCTGATGCGAAATTACATAACCTCTTTGGGGATAATGGCACTTGGTTTATCTGCGTTCGCTCAGGATTCGCCCGAAATATGCACCCGAGGGGATGCGAAATCCGATCACCCTTCCGAAACCGCCCCCGCTCCGCACTGGGTAGACCCGGCCGCCGTAGCGCACCTGGCCGCGTGGCAGGAAAGGATGAAGGAAATCAAGACACTCAGTGCCCAGTTTGAAAAGAAAGATAATGACCAGGTACTGAAAAAAATGTGTGTTTTCTCCGGCCAGTTCGCCTACATGAAACCTGACAAGTTTCTATATCGAATTGAGTCAATTAACGACCCGGGAGACTATTCTGCCTATCTGTATACTGGCAACACTGTTTATGAATATGATGGCCGAAAACAGATTGTCACAACCTATTTATCGCCTTTCGTAGTACAGAATACAACTGAAAACCCTTACCAAAAGTGGATTGCACGGTGGTTTCGGCCTCCCACATTCCACGAATACTTCACCGGCGACATGACTCCTGTCGATGTAGTCAAAGACTATCGTGTCAAGTTGTATAGGCCCAAGACCCCGGATCCGGGTAGTGCCCCGCTTTTGCGTGGTCGATCTAAGTGGTGATTGCCGGTGCATTTCGATCTTGGATTTTCGCGCGAACCTTTCTGTTTGAAATACTTGGATCGGTTCGGGCTTACGGATTGCTAACGGGGAATGGGTTGTACGGGTCGTGTGGCCCGGGATCGACCGCTTTCCCGTGTGTGTCGCCGTGGTCGCCATTCGCCGGTTCGGTCGAGTTCTACGCTTGGGGTCGATGCGTGCGAAAACCTCGCCCCCCACCCGGCCCACACGGCGACAACCGACACGTCCCGCCGCGCCTACCAATCCGTTCGCCCGATCCGTTGCCCTACTCCGGGCCGACGCTCTGCCGTCAATGGATGACTTGCTGGCGATGGGGCGGGAATTGCACGACGCCCGATTGACCGCGTACGTGGAAACAAGCCTTCACGTTCCCGCGCATCAACCCCAATCGGCCATGCACGCGCGGGAATTGATTGTACGCTCGTCTCGTCATGCGGCCGGGCTGCACCCGAAGGAACAAGGCAAACCCGACATTCAGTTACTGGAAAAGGCAGTCGATCAAATACGCGAAACGGGGACGTGGCTGTACGTGCGGGACGAACTAGGCAAGATGTGGCGAGAGATTGAGGCCGAAGTCTCTTCCCGCCTTCCTTACAGCTTGGCGCATGATCGGGACCAGTCCGACAAGCCGCCGGTGCCGCTCACCCCGACCGATGAACTGGTCCTATCCATCATCCGAGAACAACCACCCGGCATCGGTGTCTTTGCGAAAAACATCGTGGAAGAAATGGCCGAACGGGATGTGGAGTATGCCGAGTCGAGTCTGAGAAAGCACGTCCTTCCCAAACTGATGAAGCATTGCGGGGTTATTAACCACCGGGCCGCTGGTGGTTACCTCATCCCCCAACCACGCGCAACCTAGCGCGAGGTTGCGCCACATTGCGCTAGGTAATCGACTGTTCACATGCCCGAAGTGTGGCGCATTGTGCGCCGGATTCTTTGATACGGGCCGACGTGATGGAATCAACTCCGAAGAACGGAATCGGCCGCTTCTTCGGGGTTGGTGCGACATGCCACGGTGGTTGTTCCTCTTGCTGCTCCCGATACTTCGCACCCGTGTGAGGAGAGTTGAGTCATGCTCTGCCCGGACTGTAATAACCCAACCTTCAAGGCCGGGAAGAATCGCAACGGGTCGCGCCGCTTCGGGTGCGGCCTATGTGGGAAAACGTTCACCGATCCCGCCACCCGCCCGCACGACAACCGGCGACTAGACCAGGACAAGCGGGTCATGGTCCTCCGAATGATCCTTGAAGGCAATTCATGCCGCTCCACGGCCCGACTGACCGGGGTGAAGGTCGATACCGTCGTCGCGGCCGTGGTCGAAGCGGGAACGGCTTGCAAGGCATTCCTTGAACGGGTGGTGAAGGACGTGGAAGTGGAGAACGTGCAAGCCGACGAAATTTGGGGATTCGTCGGGATGAAGGAGCGGACCCGCAAACTCCGGCGGATCGACGAAGGCGCCAGCGTAGGGGACGCTTGGGTTTTCGTGGCAACCGAACGGGATACCAAACTCGTCGTCGCGTGGCACCTCGACAAGCGGAACCAAGAAGCGACGGAAGCATTCGCCCGGAAGCTGAAGGGCGCGACCCGGGGCCGATTCCAGCTTTCAACCGACGGGTGGAAACCCTACGTTCCCGCCGTCTGGTACGCATTCGGGCAGAACATCGACATGGCCCAGCTTGTGAAGGTTTACGGCAAAGACCCGCACGTGAAGGCGAGGGAGGCGAGGTACAGCCCGCCCGTGGTGATCGACTGCTACGCCCGGGTCGGCTTAGGCAAGCCGGACATGGACCGGGTTTCCACTTCCCACGTCGAACGGCAAAACCTGTCGATTCGGATGGGAATGCGCCGCATGACCCGGTTGACGAACGGGCATTCTAAGAAGTGGGAGAACCACGAAGCGGCCTTCGCCCTTTGGTTCGCTTACTTCAATTTCTGTCGGGTTCACATGACGCTCGGAACCACTCCGGCCGTTGCGTCGGGACTGGCAATTCAACCGTGGTCCGTTGCCGAACTGCTTGAACAGGTGTGACAAAAAGGATAAATAAAAATGGGGTCCGTTGCTCTCGCGGAGCCGGACCCCATTTCTCTTTAACTGCCCCGGTAGATTCTACCGCACGCTGCCCGTGCGTCAACGCTTGGGTAAGGGCATACCGGCAGGGGGCCGTCTATGTCCTTCTTGGGCTATTTATGGGGGATTATTCGACGATCTTTTCATGGCGCATTCCGTGTCGCAGAAATTGGCGAAGTTGTTGCCGCCCTGAGCGTTCACGGTCTCGGATTCTTTTTTCCCCAATGGAAGGAAACTCTTGAGGTGCTTTTCTTGGTCGATATCGGTCTATTTATCTTGACGTTTTTTATCGGCCTACTTTGGGCCGCCTACCTCAGTCAGAAAGAGGAAGAGGGCAGACACGCCCGCGAGGTTATTTCGCTGCAAACGAAGATTCCGCCGCCCCTTCACGAGGAAACTATGGCCTCACTTGAGGCGGAATGGCGATGCCACACAGTGACAGAAAAAGCGGTCATAAAACGACTAGCCCACATCGGAATGCAAGATCACACCCAACTTGCGAGTTATCTGAAAACGATGGGGCTGGTGTTTCAAGCCCCGGACATGCCGAACATCTGTCGTCATGAAGAACGATCAACCTTCGTTCGTCTTGACTCGTCGGGCAAGTACTTTGTCCCGAACGAGCTTCGCCCTTACGTCTTCAGGCTGTCGCAGTGACCGGCTCCGGCGATTTGTAAACCCATTTCTTATCACCGTGCTACCCTCTGGAAACACGCGATAGCGGGGCAGCACCCGGATCCGAACTATATATACTTTGAATTCCGGCCACAATTACCACAAAATGTCTCTTCCGGGAAGGCATATCTTGCCGTGTTCTCACCGACAGGCAAAGCAGATTACCGACACTTGGCCTATCTCCCTGCCATGTTCGAAACGAGGACGGCCAACAACGAAAAGATAACGACCTGGACGTTTAAAATCTACGAACTCAACAGGCCGGATATTACAGCGGAAACTTTCAAAGTGTCGGCACCGCCAAAAGACTGGCAAAGTATGACTATCCCGCCTTCAAAACACTAACTCTGAAATCTTGGCGAACTCGGCCGACTCGCAAAGCCACGCCTCACTCTTCGTCGAGGTGTGGAAACACAAATCTGCTCAGAATGGTATTGCTGGATGGTTTACTTATCACCCAATTTCGGCACGGGAATAAGACCCGCCCCGCCGCCCACGCCTTTGTTTTCTTCGTCGGACTTGTCCGGTAACTTCGGGGTGCCTCCCGGCGGCGGTTGGTACCGCTCGGGCGTAACGCCACCGCCCGCTCCCGGGTGCGTCACCTTTTCGATCGTCGCTTCGGGCCGGTCCAGGTCCACGATCACCGGCTTGTCGTATACGTTTTCGCCCGTGTTTCCCGCCTTGTCCACCGCCCGGACGCGGACGTAAAACTTCCACTTCCCCTCCGGCAGCGCGGTCCAGAGATACCGCCCGTCGTTCCGCTCCCGGTCCGGCGTGATCGGCTTCCAGTCCGGCCCGTCCGGGCCGTCGGCGTATTCCAGAATGATCGGCCTGTCCCAAAGGTTCTTATCCGTCGCCGTGTATTCGATCTCCACTTTCGCCCCGGTCGCCCCACCCGGGCTCACCTTCACGTTGTGGATTTTCACGTCCGGCTTCTTCGTATCCACTTCGACTAGGAATTGGGCCGGGTCCGTCCGTCTGGGGTCGTCGACCTTCCGATCCGCCCCGTTTACCGGGATGACGATGAAGCCGTACAGGCCGTCGGCGTTCGCCTGGTAGGGGATGTCCACCTTCGGGTCGGGCGTGTTGTACGGGATGTCGACTTTCTGCGTCGGCCCGATTTTCCAGGTCGGCTGCATGCCCGGCACTTCGAGCGTGTTCACCCAGAGGTTCACCGACTTGACGCCGGACATGGTGACGCGTGTGAGCTTGGATTTGACGGTGAAGTCGAAGCGGTTGACGTATTCGACGGCCGGGCGGTTCGGCAGGTCGTCGCCGTAGGATGTGGCTCGGCCACTACCGCGATTGCCGTAGAGCGGGTCGCTCCCCCGGTTCGTGCCGAGCCCCGGGTCGCTCCGCCCGATCCCGCCGCCGACGCCGTCCGCCGGCAGTACCACCGGCCGGCTCGCCATCTCGTTCCCCGCCCGGTCCTTCGCCACGATCCGCACTTCCAGCTTGTAGCCGGACGGGATGTTGCGGACGGTGAACTTGTCCTGTGGGGCGAGCCGGTCCTTGTACTTCTGCCAATCGGATTTCGTGTCCTTGTACCGGGCCTGGAGCATGACGCCGTCGGGGTCGAGGTTCTCGTCCCGCACGTCCCACTCGACGCCGAGCGTGCCGAGGGCCGCGAGTTGGACCGCCGGCGGCCGGGTGTCGAACACGACCCGCATTTCGATGGGCAGGTCTTCCGTCCGCGGCGATTCCTTGCCGCCGCGGTAGACCCTCTGGGTCGCGAACGTCACTTCGCCGTCGTCCCGGGCGGTATAGGTGAACCCGCGGAGTTTGTTGCCGCGGAGGTCTTCGAAGCTGTCGAGCGTGTCGGGGGTTTTTTCGCTGACGAGTACGAACCGCCCGCCGGCCTCGGCGGCATAGAAGCGGAGCTTTTCCGGCCGCGGGTTCATCTCGTTGAGGGCTTTGATCGGAACGGGGAAGTCGATGCGTTTGCGGGGCCAGTACGTGGTGCCGTGGCCGTCCTGGCCGAAGGCAAGACTGCCCCCTCCCAGAACCAACCCGACGACCAGCCCGAGCCCCAGCCGGTGCATGACCCGCCTCCGTGCGCGTCGCCTCACCGTCGTATCGGCCCCGGCGGGCAGGCGGGTTGAGGGAAACTCAGGGGGCTGGTAAGCTGGCGAACTTGTAGCAATGCAACCAACTGTTTTTTTCGTCGCTCCCAAAGGGCAGGTCATGAGACGCGGTCAAATCCTCGGCCGTTTTTTTGACGACCTCAGCAGAGGTGATCCGGTCGCCCTCGGGGCCGCAGCCGTTTTCGTCGTGTTCCTCCTCGTTGTCGGAGTCGTCGCGTTTCGGTTTTGGCGGGAGGAGAAACTGGAGCAAGAGAAGAAGAAAAATCGCTGGGCGAAGAAACCTCCGTCGCGCTGACGTTCGGAATCAGCCTGCAAATTACATTTTAGTCAATTGACTTCCTGCGGCGGACTCACGCATCGGAACCCCAGGCATCGACCGCGGGCCAATGGATTACGACCCCGGCGGTAAGAACTCCGACACAATTCTGCCGGGCCGACCCAACTTCCGCCTCGTTCGGACCGGACGCCCGTTGCCGTCCGATTGACCGGGTTCGGTTCGGTGGCTTGCGGGTCGCGGTAGAAGCGATCGTCGTACCAGTCCCGGCACCACTGCCAGACGTTGCCGGCCATGTGATAAAGCCCGAACGGCGAAACCCCGAGCGGTTCGTTGACGGCAGCCATTGGCATGGTGTCAGCTTCGTACGTATTTCCGATTTCGTGCATACCGAATCGCATCAATTGTCTGGTGGGATCGTCCGAACCCCAAGGAAAGGGTCGTGCTATAGGACCACGAGCGGCGTATTCCCACTGGGCCTCAGACGGCAGAAAACTGCCCGCTTCGCGCTCGCCCGTTACCTTGTAGCGGTGCCAGTCCTGGCCATTCGCCCAAAGGGAGTATGCGTTGGCACCAAACCAGGAAACCAAAACGACGGGTGACTTCTCCGTGCCGGGCGACGGCTTCCAAAACTTCCCGTCCGGGACGATAACCGCTTGCTCGTTGCGGTCGTCGGCCGCGTCGAGAACGAACCACTCGGTCAACACGTGAGGAGGGAGAGGCGAAAGGGAATTCAGAAAACGGCAGTACGCGGTTGTAGAAACCGGTTCGGCGTCGATCAGAATTGCGTCGAGTTCAACGGTATGAGCCGGACTTTCATCGGACGCGTTCACGAAATCATCGCAGCCGATTTGGACGGTCGCTTTAGGTAACAAGGCACAACGCATGCCGTCGGATCGCCGACGAAAGTAGGGGATCGATTCGACCACGTCAAACGGTTCAAAAAGGCCGACGTTGCCAGCCGCCCGCGACCAAACGCCGCTCAACTGTGTAAATGGGGCCGGCTCGGAAGTGGGCGGTACCGGTTCAACTTTTCGACCCCATCGTCGGGTCGGTCGCTTCGTTTCTTGTCGAAGATAGACGGCTTCCGCGAGGTCGCTTACCCGAAACGGCTGGCGGGTGAACACGGTCTTGTAGACATGGCAGCGCGACGGAGCGGGCATGTCGACGTTGAACTCTCTTTCCACTCGGAAGATCACGTCAAGGAAATCAAGACTGTCGCACCCTAGATCCTCCAGGAAACGACTATGCGGGTGAACGCGGTTTCTGGGAAGGTTAACAATATCGGGGACAATGTCGCATATTCGGCGTTCAACTTCGGTAAGGTTCAGTATGCAGGGAGTTTCCATCGATCGCCCTCAAGACGATGGCTCGTGAATTAATTGTATTCCCCTTTCGTAGGTCGTTCCGAGTCTTCGACGCCCGGCATTCACAGAGTTTGATTTCGCGCTTCAACTAGCGCCTTGCCCCCTCTAGCGCCTTGCCCTCCGGTGCAAGTGGTTGAATGGCATTCACTTACGTTTCCCAGTTTCAGGAGGGGGGTGTGTACTAGCGCCTTAGCGCCTTGCTAATCGGCCGTGTTTGAGTTTGTCGGTCGGGCCGAGCTATTTCGTCAATTCCTTGACCAGATAAATCATCTGCCCGATGTGGTGATGGAAATGGACGGCACACCTCAAGTAGATGCCGAACCGGTCGTGTACTTCGGTGCCCGCGGCGTCGTAGGGCTTCGACCAGTCCGCGTCGCTCTGCTTTTCGAGTGAGGATATGACCGTGGCCACGGCTGCGTCGAGCGCCGCCAAGACCGGCATCTTCGGGCCGGGGCGGTCGGTGAATTCCCGCTCCCGGTCGCGGACGTAACCCGTGCCGGCGATGAGGGCGCCGATGAAGTGGTTCAGGTTGCCCGTGACGTGGAGGACCAGGTTGCCGAAGCTGTTGCCGTACGGGTAGGGTTTCGTCCAGAACTGTTCGTCGCTCAGTTTGCCGGCCAGCTCGTGCACGCGTTTGCCGAAATCCCGGAAGTTCTGGACGAAGTTCGAGGCGATCGTATCCGAAAGCGGTTTCATCGGAAAATCCATTGTCAAGGGACGGGCGAAGCCTGGATATGTTCTACTCGGCCGGAAACAAAATAGGTCGTCCGACTTCGGCCGGTTATTCCCCGATCGTCGTCCCGATGGGATGCCCGGCAATCGCTTTCTCGATGGCCCCTTCCCGCTTGTAGTTGAACACCAGGATCGGCAATTTTGCACCCCGGCACATGTCGAACGCCGAGATGTCCATGACTTTCAGGTTGTCCGCGATCACCTTCTGGTACGTGAGCGTCGTGTATCGCGTGGCGTGGGGATTTTCCTCCGGGTCGGCCGTATAGACGCCGTCCACCTTCGTGGCTTTGAGCAGCACGTCGGCTCCGATTTCCCGGCCCCGCAGGGCGGCCGCGGTGTCGGTCGTCACGTGCGGGTTGCCGGTGCCGCCGGCGAGGATGACCACCCTGCCCTTCTCCAGGTGCCGCACCGCCCGCCGGCGGATGTACGGTTCCGCCACCGCGTCCATCGGCACGGCGGTGAGTAGTCGCGTTTCGATGTTCAACGATTCGAGCGTGTCCTGCAGGGCGAGGCCGTTCATGACGGTCGCCAGCATTCCCATGTAGTCGGCGGTGGCCGCCTTGATCGTGCTCCCGCCGGCCGTGAACTGGGCCCCGCGGAGAATGTTCCCCCCGCCGACGACGACCGCGAGTTGCACCCCGCTCTGGGTCACCCGTTTGAGCTGCGTGGCAATGGCGAGCGTTTCGTCCAGGCTGATGCCGCTTTTCCCGCCGTGGCCGAACGCCTCCCCGCTCAATTTCAACAGCACCCGACGGTACTTCGGGGTCAACGATTCGGACATGGCGGCGGCCCTCGTTCGCTTGGTCGGGGCATCTTACGATCCCGCACCATCCCGTTCAAACCGCCTCGGCCGAGACCCCTGGCTGCTCACGGGCAAAAGCGCCGACGACGGGTGCGGCACAGACGCCGTTCGTACAGAAATAGGTCGTCACTCGACCGTCGATTGCGGGCCGGTCTTGCAAGAGGGGAATGTGAGCGGGTGGCGGGCCGGAACCGGGGTCGTGGTAGGCCACGAACCCGTTCGGCGCGTAACGAGCTCGCACGTCGGCCAGGACGCGGTTCGTTTCGTCGCCCGGCGGACCGATTACGACGGCCTCTTGCGTCGGCCCTAGCAGGGAATCGAGGGCGAGCAGAAACTGCCCGGCCGCTGTCGGGGTCTCGGCCATCAGGCCGCGGTACGCCCGCAGCGTGGATTCCGCCGCGGCCACATACTCCGCCCGGCCGGTCATCCGCCCGAGTTTCAAAAGTGCCTCGGCCGCGACGCCGTTGCCCGCCGGCACCGAACCGTCATGGGCGTCTTTCGGCCGGGCGATCAGCCGTTCGTGGTCGTTCGCGGTCGCGAAGAACCCACCCGCCGGGTCCGCGAACCGGGCCGTCATATCGTCCGCCAATTCCGACGCGGTAGTGATCCATTTCGGATCGAACGTCGCTTCGTAGAGGTCGAGTAGGGCGCCGATCATGAAGGCCGAGTCTTCGAGATATCCCGCAATCTTCGGCGTCTGCCCGACCCCGGCGGTGCGGAAAAGCTTGCCGTCGGGGCCGCGGAGGTGGGTGAGAATGTAATTCGCTGCTTTCTCCGCGGCCGAGACGTATCGTGCCTCGTTGAACGCTGCCCCAGCCCTTGCGAACGCCGAGATCATCAGTCCATTCCACCCCGTAACGATTTTCTCGTCCCGCCCCGGCCAGACCCGTTTCGACCGGGCGGCATAAAGCCTCGCCTTGGATTCCGGCATATCCTCGTTTGGGATTTCGGGGATAGCCCGCGTCAGGATGTTGTGCCCTTCGAAATTGCCGCCGGGCGTGACGCCGAAGACCTCTTTGGCCCACGGAGCAAGGTTTGGTCCCAGTACCAACTCGAATTCGCCTTCCGACCAAACGTAGAACTTGCCCTCTTCCCCTTCGCTGTCCGCGTCCTGGGTGGCGTAGAACCCGCCGGGCGGGCTGCTCATTTCTTTCAGCACGTAGTCGAGCGTGTCGCACGCAACTCGCTTGAACACCGGATCGCTGGTGATTTGGAACGCTTCGACGTAGGCGGGAGGAAGCAAGGCATTGTCGTAAAGCATTTTCTCGAAGTGCGGGACGAGCCATTTTTCATCGACGCTGTAGCGGTGGAATCCGCCGCCGATCTGATCGTAGATGCCGCCGTAGGCCATTTTTGTCAGGGTGAATCTGGCTTGATCGGCAAAGGAGTTGTCTTTGGTCCTGTTGGCGAGTCGGAAGAGTAACCGAAGATCGAGCGGGTGGGGAAACTTCGGCGCCCGACCGAACCCGCCGTTTACGGGGTCGTGGATTCGCTTCAGCATCGTCCCGGCAGCTTGGAGCAAGTCGGCCGAAAGTTCACCGTCGTCCGGTTCCGCGGCCGAGGCTTGGACGAAATCGGCAATGTTATGGCCGAGGGTTTCCAGATCGGCCCGCTTGTTCAACCAGGCGTCGTGGACCGCATGCAGGATTCGCCGGAAGCTCGGCCGGCCGTACTTGTCCGCCGGCGGGAAATACGTCCCGGCATAGAACGGCGTACCCATCGGCGTGAGAAATACCGACAGCGGCCAGCCGCCCCCTTCCCCGCGATTCAGCACCGAGTGGGCCGTCATATAGATGTGGTCCAGGTCGGGCCGTTCCTCGCGGTCGACTTTGATGCAGATGAAATGTTCGTTGAGCACCGCGGCCGTGGCGTCGTCCTCGAAGCTTTCGTGCTCCATGACGTGGCACCAGTGGCATGCCGAGTAGCCGACGCTCAGGAAAATGGGTTTATCCTGCGATATCGCCGCGGCAAGGGCCTCGTCGCCCCACGGGTACCAATCCACTGGGTTCCCGGCGTGTTGGCGCAGGTAAAGGCTCGATTCCGCAGCAAGACGGTTCATGTCAGACTCTTGGCGAGCGGCGGGTGTAAGCCTGCCGCTCGCCGAGTTCAATCACTTGATCTCGATCCGGAACGGCAGCATGGCCTTGGCCGGGTCGTTGGCCGTGCGGAGGAACGGAGCCAGGGCACGAATGGCCTTGTCCGCCCCGGGCAGCTTCAACAAGGCGGATTGATAGCTGCTCATGAACGGGATGTCGACGTCGCCCTCCATCAGCCTGTCGAGGAACGACGGCGTTTTGGGAAGCGTGAGCAGTTCCATTTCTTTCTTCGGATCGATACCGGCAAACGTTTTAGCCGAAGCAATAGCGTCGTTGAGGGTGCCGAGTTCGTCCACCAGTCCGTTCGCCTTGGCCTGTCGACCGGTCCAGACCCGCCCGCCGGCGAGCTTGACTAGCTCCTCTCGCGTCATTTTCTGCCCGGCCCCCTGCCGCCCCGCCAGCGTTTTGTCGATGAACTGGGCGTAGGTTTCGTGAATGTATTCGGTCATGGCCGCCCGTTCCGAATCGCTCCATGGGAACGTCATGGACGAGACGCCCGTGTTTTTGCCGCGGGTGATGACGACCGTCTTCAGCCCGGCCCACTTTTCCAGTTCGCCAGTGACGAGCTTCATGCCGAAAACGCCGATCGAACCGGTGATCGTCCCCGGCTCGGCGAAGATCTTTTTGGCCGGCATGCTGATGTAGTACCCGCCACTCGCGGCCACGTCTCCCATACTCGCAACCACCGGCTTCTTGCATTGCTTGAGGGCCCGCCAGATCAGGTCGCTGGCCAAAGCCGATCCACCGGGGCTGTCCACCCGCAAAACGATCGCCTTGACGGTCTCGTCTTTGTCGGCTTGCCGAATGGCTGCGACGAGCGTGTCCGACCCGACCGATGCCCCCTGAAGAGGACTCGACCCGCTCTTGCCGGAGGCGATCCCGCCGACTGCATAGACGACGGCTATCTTGGGGTTTTTGGATTCCTTCGCTGCCTTCTTCCCTCCGAGGGCCGAGAGCATCGCGAACGGGTTGCCGAAGTCGAGTTCCTCCGCCTTGGCTTTGCCGTAATCCTTGAGGATGGTGGCTTTTTCGGACCCGATGGCCTTGGCGAAGATTGACTCCAGTTCGTCGGAGTAGGCAACATCGTCCACGAGGCCGAGATTCGCCGCCTTCTTCGCGGTGAACGGTCCCTGGTCGATCATCGCCTTTACCTGGTCCGCGGTCCAATGCCTCCCCGGGCGGGCTTTCCGGATCCAGCCGACCAACTCGTGGTCGAAGTTGTCGTCGAGCATCGACTCGATCTGCTCGCGGTTGGCGGCGCTCATCTTGTCGGAAAGGAACGGCTCGACCGCGCTTTTATAATCCCCCACTTTCAGGACGTCGGCCTTCAGCTTCACCTTGTCCAGCAGGTCTTTGTAAAAGGAAACCTCGGCCCGGAGGCCGGTGAGCATCAGGTCGCCCGACTCGGGGAGGATGAGCTTGTCGCAGGCGAGACCGAGCAGGTACGACTTGGCGGTAAGGCTCTCGCCGTAAGCGAACGTTTTCTTCCCCGCCGCCCGGACTTCGCCGATCGCCTTTTTGAGTTCGTTCAGTTTGCCGAACCCGGCCTCGAATTCGCCGAGTTCGATGTAGAGGGCCTTAACGGACGAATCGTTAGCCACTTTGCGGATGCGGTTGAGTTTGGACTGGAAGTTTTCCGCCGGAGGCCCGAACAGGCTTTCGCCCGACACCGGGGCTTCGTCCAGATCGCCTTTCAGCTTGATGTGGGCGACCTTTGCCGATCGGGTCGTTTCTTTCGATGAGTCTTTTTTGTCATCGGTGGCCGATTGGGGGCCGTTAATAAACGGGTTCGCTTTCGGCGGATCGACCGCACGGGCGGACCCAATCAGACAGGCGGTTAAGGCCGCAAGCAAGAGGACGCGGGTCATGGGATCTCCTGGAATCGTTCGGCCCCGTGGGGACCGTACGTTTAACCTAGTCGGAATAGCTTTCCGCGGCCGGATTTCATTGCCCGGGGCAACCGATGAAAGGACTATGATAGATGCGGAAAATGGGCAGGACGCCGGGCACCCCTTTAAGGTAGAATCCCCACGTCACCCGAACCGGGGATTCGCCATGCGTTATGTTCGTGCACTGAAATGGTCGTCTTATGCGGCCCTTCTCTGCCTCGTGCTCACCCTGACATCCGTCGATTCGCAAGGCCAAGGCCGAGGCAGTCGCGGCAGCCGGGGGGGCGGTGGTGGCGGCCAGGGCGGCTACGGAATGCAAATTCAATTCGCCGCACCAGCCGGACAAGCAGGGGCCGTTCCTTCCAAGCCCACCATGATGTTCATGCAGAACGGTGGCCCCCCGCAAGTGATCCAGATGCAGGGTAATCCTCAGCAGATGCAGGCCCAATTTCAGGGAATGCAAGGTCAGGGTGGCGGGTTCGGCGGTCAAGGTGGCTTTGGCGGTGGCGGTCGGGGCGGCCGGGGCGGTCGGGGCGGCGGCGGCGGTAGGGGTGGCCGGGGCGGCAATCGTGGCTTCGGAGGAGACCCCAATGCGGCCGCTATGTACGGCATGCCGGGCGGCCAACCTAACATGATGATGAACACGCAGGGCGGGGGTGGCTTCGGCGGCGGAGCGATGGGCGGCGGCCGGGGTGGAGCCGGTGGCTTTGACCCGAGCCAAATGACCGACCAACAGATTCAGATGATGATGCAGCGGTACGATCTCGACAAGGACGGCCGGATTAGCAAGGCCGAAGCCGACCAGAATAACCGGATCGCCCCCTACTTCGACGCCTACGCTTCAGGCGGATATATGGACGTGACCGCTTACAAGCGGTTCATGGTCGACCGGATTAACAACACCGGACCGGCGGCTCAGATCCAAATGGCTCAAAGGCAGCAAGGAAGAGGCGGCCCGGGTGGTTTTCCCGGCGCCGGAAACCCGATGGCCGGCAACCCGGACATGACCGCGTTGATTCCGAACGGCGGGACAAACACTAATCCCAAGGGTAATAGGGAAGAAGAACAGCCGCAGGTTATCGCCTATCGTTACGGCAAACTGCCCATAGAACTGCCGGATTGGTGGGAGAAACTTGACACCGACAAAGACGGCCAAATCGGCCTGTACGAATGGCGGGCGGACTCCCGTGAAATCAATGAATTCATTGAAATGGACTTGAATGGTGACGGCCTGCTAACGCCGGACGAATGGATGAAGTATCAGAAACAACTGTTCGAACATAAGCCGGGTGAGAAGTCCGAAGCCGTGGCGGCCCGCATCGGTTCGGGCACAAACGGCCGGACCCGTGGCGGCCCGAATAGTGGCTCCTACGGCGGCCCGGGGGATCGTAGTAAATTCGGCGGGACCCCTGGCCCGAACCCGTTCACTACAGGCGCGCCGAATACCAGTGGGCGTCCCGGTCGCGGCACCACCCCGAACTCGGCCCAGGACGGATCGTCAGGCCCTTCGCGTAGTGGCCGATCCGGACGGGGTGGCGGTTCGGACGGCTCGGCGGATGGCGGCGGTCGTGGAAATCGCAGTGGAGGCAATGGCGGCTTCGGCGGTGGCCGAGGTCGTGGCGGCAATCAACCCGGCGGAGGCGGCAGGGGTCGCGGTCGTGGCGGCCGAG
>DASXPC010000036.1:0-18840 GCA_036493815.1 Fimbriiglobus sp.
GGCCCGGCGATCAGGTCGACCGCGCCATCGACCCGAGCCAAGTGCCCGGGCTGTCGAACGCGGCTCTGGCCGGCGCGCCCCCGTTCGCCGACCGCCCGGTCGTGCCGCTCAAGCGGGTCGATTTCTGGGTCCAGGGGCTCGTCTTCTCGTGGGACGTGCGGTACTGAGTCTCGCTCGCAACTGTATCGAGAATCAGCGACGAATTCCCACGGCCCGACATTTCGAATGTTAGCCCCAAAAAAGTGGGCGACGGTCATCCTCCCATTGACGCATAGGCCTTTTCTGCCGCCGCGACTCCGCTGCCCGGAGTCACACCCGACCCGGCGAGCACGTGCTCGAGTGCGGCGAGCACGAGCAGGACGCACGCGGGCCGGCTGTTATAGCCCATGAGGCCGATCCGCCAGGCCTTGCCTTTGAAATCACCGAGGCCGCCGCCGATTTCGATGCCGAATTCCGTCAGCAGCTGCTTCCGCCCGGCGGCGTCGTCCATGCCGGCCGGAATCTTGACGGCATTCAACTGAGGCATCTGGCAGCCCGGTGCAGCCGTGTATTGCAGACCCATCGCTTCCAACCCGGCCTTTAACGCCTTGTGATTCCTTAGATGACGGGCCCATCGCGCTTCCAGCCCTTCTTCGAGAACGATCCGCAACCCCTCACGCAAGGCGTAGACCATGCTGATCGGGGCGGTATGGTGGTACGCCCGGTCGCCGCCCCAATAGCCCTCAATCAAACTCATATCGAGGTACCAGCTCTGCACTTTCGTGGTGCGGGCTTTCAGCGCGGCCACCGCCCGGTCGGAGAACGTCACCGGCGACATCCCCGGCGGACAACCGAGGCCCTTTTGCGAACAACTGAATGCGGCGTCGACGCCCCACGCATCAACTTCGAGTGGCGTACACGCATACGACGTGACGCAGTCGGCGACGAGCAACGTGTCGAACTCGCGACAGATCTTCCCGATCGGGACGAGGTCCTGCAACACCCCGGTACTCGTCTCGGCGTGGACGAGGGCGAGCACTTTCGGCCGGACCTGCTTGACCGTGTCCCGAATCCGGTCCGGGTCGAACGCGGTGCCCCACGGGGCTTCGAGGGTGGTCAGTTTCGCCCCGCACCGGCCGGCGATGTCGACCATGCGGGTTCCGAAGTAGCCCATCGTCGCGACCACGGCCGAATCGCCCGGCTGAATCAGATTGACCAGACAGGTTTCCATCCCCGCGGTGCCGGTCGCGGAAACGGGGAAGGTGAGCCGATTTTTCGTGCGGTAAACCTGCCGAAGCATGTCCTGTGTTTCGGCCATCAGGTCGAGGAACTGCGGGTCGAGGTGGCCTAGGAGCGGCGTGGTCATCGCCGACAGGACGCGGGGGTGGGCGTCGCTGGGGCCGGGGCCGAGCAGGAGTCGCGGGGTCGGGGCGAGTTGGCCGGGGATTGCCATAAGTCTGCCTCAATTTGGTTTAGACGTTGCCCGATAGGTATTAAACGGAAGTAGCAGGACGTGAGAATCAGAGTCGCCTGCATTCTGCAAAAGTCTTAAGTTGTCGCTCCTAACCAATTCACACGCCAGCCTGACTCCTGAAAGTATTCCTCAAGCGATTCGATCGATATCACCCAGTCATCGAACACCCCATTGGGACCAAGCCCTTTCGATCCCGGCCACCATTTGAGAATGTGAAATCCTTTTGTTTTGTCGCCTTCGACTTCGACCTTCATGCCGGGATGGGGACCGTTTTCGACTTCGCCGATAACACCTATTGGGATCATAACTCTCTCCGGAACGTCAGCGGCCGGCCGCGTCCCGAGCGACCACCAGCCGGCTGAATTCCTTGAACCGCGGGTGGGCCGCGTCGCCGGCCCACTCGAAGGCGACCGCCTCGGCCGTGGTCGGAATCGCCCCCGCCCGTTCCAGCCGGCGGAGAGCGGTTTCGCAATCAATTGAGAATCGGCTCGCCACCGCGTCGACCGGGAGGAAGACGGCAAAGCCCGCCTCGATCAGGTCGAGTGCGGTCTGGGCGATACAAACGTGCGTTTCCATTCCGGTCAGGACGACGTGCGGCCGGCCGAGGCCGCGAAGGTCGGACAGAAAGCCGGCCGCCCCGCAACTGCTGAACGCCGTCTTCGACGGTCGGTCTGCCGGCAACCGCCGGGCCAACTCGGCGGTCGTTGGACCGAGGCCTTTCGGGTATTGCTCGGTGGCTCGCACCGGTACTTGGAAGAGTTCGGCCGCGTCGAGCAGAAAACCGATGGATCGGATCAGGTTCGAGGCCGTCGGAATTTTCGCCAGCAGCCGATCCTGCACGTCAACGACGATCAGCGTACTCGTCTCCGCGGTCATGCGGGGAAGGGAGCCGGCCACGATCAAACTCCCGTCGGGGGCGAACCGGTTGCAGCCAGGGCGGCTTCGGCGTCGGAAACGCTTGGAGCAAGACTGCCCGGCGGTGGGGGCGGTTCACCGGCGTAGCGGACGCGGTAGAGGGTGTCGGTTAGAACGTTGGCGGCCGATTCGGCCGCGGGCACGGTGGCGATCAACCGGTCGGCGAACTCCCGCGGCGTCTCCCCGCCGGTGACGCCGAACCCAGCCGATTCGGCCGCGGTCAGAAACTGCCGATACCACACCGGCAGCGGGTCTTCCGCCGCAGCAATCGGACCGGTCTTCCGCTGACGGCCGCGAATGATTAGGCCGATCACTCCGAGCGACAAAATTCCGAACATGCCGGCAAGGGCGGTCGGCCAGTTTGCGGTCGCCCATTTCTCCGCCGCCGCCGCCGCCCGCTGCCGACGGTCCGGGTCGTAGCGTACCACGAAGTCGTTGAAAAACGACAACCAGTTGGCTCGGATCGTCGACCAGAGACCGGAAATCCCGTTTCCGGTATCGGTTTGCGTTTCAATTCCGGGAGTCGGGTCGAGCGATAACCAGTGCCAGACGCGGGTCGGGGGCGGCAGCGGTTCGTGCCGGGCGTCGATTTCGGGGATGACGGGAAACCCGTGCGGGATTGGTCGCGGAATCAACACTTCCACCCACGCGTGGGCATTGTCCTGCCGGATCGCGTATCGGCCGTCGTCTTCCGGCTCGCACCCCTTGAAGCCGAGCACGCACTGGCAGGGAATTCCCACCGACCGCAGGCATAACGTCAACGCCGTCGCGTACCACTCGCACGACCCGGATTTGGTATGGAGCAGGAAGTCCTCCACCGGGTCGAGCGCCTTATCGAGGCGGGTGTTTTCGGTGCCGTAGGTGAATTCCCCGGACGAGGTGAAATATTTGGTTATCGCCCGGGCGACGGGTTCGAAATCGCTCACCGGGAACGTGCCCTCGGCCGGGACGTAGCGAGCCGCCACCTCCTTCGGGATCGCCCCCTCCGCGACCAGGCGGGTTATCAGTTGTTCCGTCCAGGTCTTCACGCGGGGGAGCGGATTGAACCGCAAGTGGTCGATGGTCGCCAGGTAGAGCGTGTCTTCGCTCGGGGCGTTTGGGTCCGCTTTGGGCAGACCCGCGTCGGCGGGTAATGCCACGGACACCGCGGTCCCGCGGGTAATTTGGAACGCCGGCCCGAGGTCGGGTTCCTGCGGCGGCCGATTCACCTGAACGTACTGCTTCGATTTCGACCGCCCGCCCGGCGGATAGAACGTGCCGTCGCTGAATTGAAACCAACTGCGACTGTCGGTCCCGGTCGAAGTACAAAACGGCGAGACCACGCCGGGGGCCCACCACGTGGGGTCGGCCTGGACGGGGTCTTTGCGCTTCCCGTTCAGGTTGAATTCCAGAACGTAGCCGTCGGGGCCGGCCGCTTCGAAGGTCGATTGAAAGGTGTTCGTCGCCAGCGATAAAGGTGCGGCGATCAGCGAACTGATCATTGGCCCGCGGACCCGCCGTTGCGCCTCCCATTTGCCGCCCTGGTACGTTACGAACGAAGCCCCTCGCCACCGTTGCATCGGGTCGAGGTCGAGCTTCGGGGTGCCGTCCCGATTCCGGGCGACTACTTCGAACGCGCGGTCCCGGTTGTCTTTCAGGTCGCCGGTCTTGGTAAGGTCCGGGGCCTGTTCGTCGGTAGTGAACCCGACCTCGCGGTACGACGCCAGCGACCAGTGCGGCGTATCGGTCCGGGGCGTGAGGATGAAGAGGAGAAACCCGGCGGCGGCGGCGGCGAACAAATATGACGCCGGCCGGCGAGCTCGAATACCGCCGAACCGTGACCGGGGTGGGGCGTCCGCCGCGCTCACCACCCGCGCCACCGGTTCGGTCGCCTGGGCTAGACCCGTTCGAGGAATGGGCGGCACCGCCCCACACCCGCGGCGAAAGTAGAACAGCATCAGACTCCAGACGCCGACCGCGAGATAGGCCGTGACTAGTATCGCCAGCGTCGAATCGTCTTCCATGACGCACGCCAGGCAGACCGCGGCGAACCCGACCCCGTGCATGGCCCACCAGTCGCCGACGTGCTTCGGCCGCAGCAGTTTCGCCGGGATCAGCACCATGAAGACCGGACCGAGGAACGGAAGCAGCCCGGCCGGAAGGGGCATGTGGTCGAGCAGGCTGTCGCCGGGTTTGAAGAAGTGAAACGCCAGATACGCGATGACGGTAATGCCAATGACCAGGCCGACGCGGTTCGCCATTTCGAGCGACAATTCGTTCCGCCCGTCCCGCCGGAACGTGAGGACCATCAGACCGAGGACGAGCAGCGTGAAGTAGGGGACTTCCGGGAGGTACGGGTATTCGGCGTACCCGAGGGTGGCGCAGGCCAAACCAAGGGCGAGGTAGGTGCTGAACCGGAAGCCGAAATCCGTAGGCACCGCGTCAACCTCGAAGGACGGGTGGAGTGAACCAGGCCGGGTTGTCGGACGGACCAACGGGAACGAACGGGATGCCGAACCGGCTGCGGAGCGTGGAGGCCAGGCCGCCGGGCGACCCGCCGCCGACGACGATGCGGGCACACCGGTTGCTCCCCCGCAAGCCCGCCCCCGCCGGCACCGCGGCGTGGGCCGCGGGTCGAACGTCGGCCAAGGGAACCAGCAATTCCCGCACGAACCCCGGCGTGCCACGCACCGTGCGGACCGGCGTATGGGCCCCGGCGGCCACGAGCGTGACGTCGGCCGTCTCGTCCGCGTTCGCCCACGCCCACGCGATCGACGCCGCCACCGTCACCGCCCAGTCAAATGCCGGTGACGGCGTCGGGTCCAAAACCAAGATCAGATCCAAGGGCTCGGTGCTGTCGTACTCGCGGACCATCAGTTCGTTCCGCCGGGCCGTCGTCCGCCAGTGGACGTCCCGCGGACTATCCCCCGCACGATACCCGCGGACCCCGCGGACGTCGGCGTGGTGCGTTCCGGCCCGCCGAACCGGCCGGCGGGTCTTCGCGTCCCCCGCCCCCGTGCGGATCAGCCACCGCCGCAACCGGCCCAGATCCACTTCCCCCACCGCCGGGAGCACGACCACTTCGCCGCCCGGACCCGATTCGGACCGATAACCGATCAGACCGAACGGATACCCGGACGTGACGACGAGCGGGGGAAGGACGAACCGGCCCCGGTCGGGATACCGCCAGTCCGTGGTCAGTCGCCGTGCCTCACCGGGCCGCAGATCCGGCGCGAACCAGCGGACGGAATGGGTGGCGTTGACGGAGCGGACTTCGACGGTCGCAGATCGCTCGGCCGAGTTCAACAACTCGGCCGCGATCGGCACGGCTTCGTGGGCGAACGGCAGGCCCGGTGGGCGGCGGGACGCCCGCACCCGCCGCACGCACCGTCGTGCCTGCCAGCCGTTCAGAATCGCCAACCCGATCATTACATAGGCCAGCAGCAAAAGCAAATTGACGTTCTTGTACCAGCCGACGACGGCGAGGGCACCGGAGACCAATATCCAGAGCCGACCTTCGGTCGGAAGGTAATACCCCGTCCCCGCCGCCCGCGGCGGCACGACGACCACCGGCTTTTCACGTTCCGGAACAGGCGGGGAAGTATTCAACTCCCGATCCGGCTCAGGCAGGTTCGAGGTGAACGCATCGCGGTCCTTGATCTCGACGATCCGCATCCGAAGGGTGTCGATCCGGGCCGTCTTGTCTTCGCGGGTCGGCACGTCAGAGCCTCACATTCCCCCGCCGGGCGGACCGGCCGAACACCGAGTTTACACCGGTACCCGCGTCCTCGCCACCACATCCCGCACGACCGGGCCGGCGTCGTCCCGGCCGCCCTGGTCCCACGCCTTGGTCATCAGGCGGTGCGCCAGGACCGGCTCGGCCAGACCTTTCACGTCGTCCGGCGTCACGTAGTCCCGGTTCGCCAGAACCGCCGCCGCCTGAGCCGCACGGTACAAACCCAGCGCCGCCCGCGTGCTCGCCCCCAGTCGAACGTCCGGGTGCGTCCGCGTTCCGACGATTAAATCCAACACGTAATCCGCGACCGGCGGCTCGACCCGCACCGCGTGCGTCGCCGCCTGCAACCCCGCCACCTCCGCCGGCCCGATCACCGGCGACAACGAATCCACCGGCTCGCCGTCCCGGTGCTGAACCAATATCGCCCGCTCCGCGTCCCGTTCCGTGTATCCGATCTTCACCCGCAACAGAAACCGGTCGAGCTGGCTTTCCGGCAACGGGTACGTCCCTTCAAACTCATACGGGTTCTGCGTGGCGACGACCAGAAACGGCGGCCCGAGTTTGCGCGAGACGCCGTCGGTGGTCACCTGCCGTTCGCTCATCGCTTCCAGCAACGCCGACTGCGTTCGCGGCGTCGCCCGGTTGATTTCGTCCGCCAGAATGACCTGAGCGAAAACGGGGCCGGGTTGAAAGTCGAACGTGCCGGTCGCCTGGCGGAATACGTTCGTGCCGAGTAGGTCGCCGGGCAACAGGTCCGGCGTGAACTGAATCCGGCTGAACGTGCACGACAGACTGCGGGCGAGCGCCTTGCCGAGCAGCGTCTTGCCGACACCCGGAACGTCTTCCAAGAGTAGGTGCCCGTCGGCGAGTAGTGCGATGAGGGAGAGACGAATCGCGTCCGGTTTGCCGAGGAACACCGAAGCGACCCGGTCCCGGACGGCGGCCAGCGATTGCAGTAAAGCCTGGGCGATGAGGGTTGGCATCGGGTGAGTTATATGACCGCGGCGACGGGTCGCGGGGCCGAAAAGTCGGCTTTCCCGCGGCCGAAAGGACTTTGCGGGACGTCCCGGCCTAAAAGAAACGGCCGACCGCGAGGAACGTTGGATGCACGGAGGGAGATTACCTCCGCACGTCCACCGCCGTTTTGGCCGCCAGCGTCACCAACGGTCCGTGCGGGTTGTTCTCGTCGTGGTCGCAGACGACGACCGACCGAAACCCCGCGTCCGCGAGCATGGCCTTCAGCGCGCCGAGCGTCGGCCAGAACGATTCCGGGGACAGCCCGCTGAGCGGGTCGCGGTGGCCGAACTCGCGATAGACCGATCCCGAATACCCGTTTCGGACTTCGTTCGCCTTCGCGTCGGGGGTCACGTGCGTGGCGAGTAATAATCCGGGGGCGGTGCCGGCAATCGTTTGCAGCAGCGTCCACGGCCGGGGCAGGTGATACAGCAGGCCGGAACAGAAGACGGCGTCGAACGGGCCGAGCGACGCCGGGTCGAACGATTCGAGGTTCGCCCGCACGAACGAAACATTTCGGACGCCGAGTTGCCGTTGCACGAACCGGGCCCGCTTCAGATTGGCCAGGCGTCCCTCGATCCCGACCACCGCGTCCACCCCCGGCATCGCGGCCAGTGCGAACGTATGGGCCCCTTCCAGACTGCCGAGTTCGAGCACCCGTCGGGCGGCCGGGAATGCTTCGGCAAAATGACGCAGCCGCGGGTCGTTCGCGGGATCGAACGCACCCCCGTAGTCGCGACCCCCGATCCGAAACCGCGACACCCACGGCCGGCGCCGAAAGAACCCGAACGAACGTAAAGCATTCTGAATCACGGGCGTCATTTCCCGTTACGGGTGGAACCGGTGAGATGATGACACGATCCGCCAGATCGGTCAAGTTCGGTGCGGCGACTGCGACTGCTTTTTCAAGTACCGAAGCAAGACGACGGCAGATCGCACTCGGCACTACAAACCGGGCGAGCCGAACACGATCCCACGGCACTTTCGGCCCGTCGGCCGGCAATCGCTCAGGTGTATTTGGCGCGTCAGAGCGTTCCCAATCGGTCCCAAACGGAGTTTGCAACCGTTCCGGATCTGGTCGGAAGCAGGGTCGCCGCCGTCGAACCGGCCGTCCCATTTTTGAGAAGATTATTCTTCCAGCACCCGGGGGAGTGGTCGCTGGAACAATCTCCCGCCGCTGGAACCAAGTTGCAAATGGAACGGAGGGAATGCTTTACGGCAAAACACCACGAACAATAATACGGATCACGAATGCGCTCCCGTTGCTGGAAGCATTTTTGAAGGGATGTGAGCCGACTGGTCTGCCACCATCGTCCCGGCGGCCATCCCCCGAAAGTCCGCAAGGCCTGGATTCCCCTTTGCGATCAGAATGTGACCCGCAGTACCGATCCGAAAGCCGTCGGTTGCGGTGGGAAAAATACGTCGCGTTGAGGTCCTCCGGCGTAAGGTCTCGCACGTCGCGAAAGCCTAATCTTTTCACGTCGTCAACGAGGGTCGCCGGGTCGAAAAAGGCCCGGAACGGTTCGCCGACCGAGGCGACGCGTGCGGTGAGGACGTCGTACGCCGCCCGTTGCCACGGGGGCAACGACGCCGGCGGAATGCCGTAATCGAAGACGATCCCACCGTCCTGCCCGGCGAAGGTCGCGATGTCGATCCCGGAGAAGTGTTTGGCACCGCCGCGGCCCGCGAGGGCCGGATGAGCGAGTGCGAGATTCGAATCGTCCCGATGCAGCGTTACGGTGGACGCAAGGTCTTCCCGAAGGTCAACCCAAAACGCCGGGGGATTCGTTCAGGAATCCACCCCCTCGTCCGTCGTTTTCATTTGACTCGGGGGCCATGAGAAGGGTTCGGCGTGCCTTTGCTGGCTCAGAAGTCCCACACCGACAACCACACGCGGCCCGCCTGCACGTCGATGACCAGCAGATCTCCGTTATGCCAACGGAGGAATTGGTCCCCTCGCTCACGAGCCGAGTACCACACCTGATCTGACCCCAGCAACCGGACTAACTCCTCGTCCCCGCTGTAGTGCTGCGGGCCGCCGACCGGCCCGCCCCAGCCGACGCCGGGGCCGCCGAACTTGCAGTGGAACCCGATCTCCCCCGGCACCGGGCCGCGCTCCCACCGGCCCCACGGCGCATCACCCGCGAGCCACCCGCGTAGTGTGGCGGGGTCGGCGTCGAACACCAAGAAGTACTCGCCGTCGCCGTGGAACCCGCCGTGTGAATCGGCCGCGCGGACGACACGGGCCTCGGTCGGCCACCGGAGCCCGGTGTAGTGCCGGAACCCCAACCCCGGACCTGGACCGTCCGTGGCGACCCGGTGCGCGAACCACGCTACCGCACCGGCGGCCACGAGTGCAATGACACCGACGGCGACCGCGATCCGACGATAAGCGTTGGGTTTTCGCGTGGCCGTCGCCATCCTGAACCCCTCCTGCCGCCGAACAGGTGTTTATCCCAATGCGTCCATTGGGTTAGCACGGCATTTCATTCAGATAATACCGGACTCCCGAGATGGTCGATAGATGGTATCGTATGTCGATTAAAGGACTTGCATCCATTTCTATTCAAGAGTACACTTATTAAACCGAATCGAGGTTCGGCCATGAAACTCTTGGAGCAGGTCGCGGCGGCGTGCCGGGTGCGGCATTTCGCCCCGGCCACGGTCGACGTGTACGGTCACTGGGTCGAGGATTACCTGCGCTTCCACTTCCGATTGGCGGGCCGGTGGGTGCACCCGCGGGAGTTGCGGGAGGGCGGGGTCGAACGGTACCTGACGCATCTGGCGGTGGACCGTGACCTGTCGGCCAGTTCGCAGAATCAGGCGGTCTGTGCACTCGTATTCCTGTACCGGGAGGTGTTGAAAGAACCCCTGGGAGAGTTTGCGGCGGTGCGGGCGAAGCGGCCGCAACGGCTGCCGACGGTGCTGAGCGTGGCCGAGGTCTGTCGGAAATTGGCGGCGTTCGGGCGATACACGCCGAAGTCGTGCGCTCTCGCCCTTTCTGCTTAACGCCAAGCGATCAAAACACGTCCGTTGGTAATACTTCTTTAGGGGGTGACCACTGCGCCCTTGCGCTCTTGGCCACACCACAAATGGATGTGACAGTTCGCGGGCTAATCGACTTGTTCTTCCCCTTCTTCTTCCGGCAACGTGCGGGGCAGTTTCACCGTGAACGTGGAGCCCTTGCCGGCGACGCTTTCGACGCGGATGCGGCCGTGGTGCTGTTCGATGATCTGTCGGCAGACGCTGAGGCCGAGGCCGGTGCCGCCCCGGCCCTGGTCGTCGGGGTTTTTAGTGGTGAAGAACGGTTCGAAGATTTGCCGGAGGTGGTCGGGTGGGATGCCGACGCCGGTATCGGAAATGCGGACTTCGGCGGTATCGGTGGTGAGGTTTTCGCCGACCTCGACGCGGAGCCGGCCGCCGGTGGGCATCGCCTGCCGGGCGTTGATGAGCAGGTTGACGATGATCTGTTCGATCTGCCCCGGAACGACGACGACCACGGGCCGGCTGTGGAACCGCCGGTCGACGTGAATGCGGTGCTTGCTCAGGTCTTTTTCGGTGAGGAGCAGCGCTTCTTCGACGAGTTTCGCGAGGTCGGTCGGTTCGCGGCGGGTGGAATGGTTCCGGGCGAAGCCGAGCATGCTGTTGACGATGGTGGCGGCCCGCTGTCCGCCGCGGAGGATCCGCTCGAACGCCTGGGCTTGCTGGGCCGGGTCGGCGTTGCGGGTGCCGAGCTTGGCGTAGTTGATGATCGTGGTGAGGATGTTGTTGAATTCGTGCGCGACGCTGGACGCCAGTTCGCCGACGCTCGACAGCCGCTGGGCCTGGAGGAGTTGATGCCGCAGGGCTTCGGTTTCGGTCATCGGCGCCATCACCCCGGTGCTGGACATGGACTCGTCTCCTCGGCCGCCGCGTGTGCGGACCGCCCGACTTCGAGCGGGCGGTGCTGGAAAGAGATATCGGTCGTGCCGGGCGTGCGTCTTCATACGAACCCGGCGGACCGAACTCCGGGAATTCCTTGGAGATTCGCTCAAGCCGCCGACCCCGGCGGGTTACCGTCCGGCGTGCGAATCGGATCGGGCACGGTCAGCAGGGACAGGGCCTTCCAAGGTTCGCCCGGGCGTTGGACGAGTTCATTGACAGCCAAGTTCTGTACTTTCCCGATAGAAGTCCAGTTCGTGGCTGTAAGCCCGGGAAGCAGGGAAAGGAGGAGAACTTTGCAGACGACGCCGTGAGCCACAATTACCACCCGGCCGCCGCGGTGCAGGGCGACGATGCGGTCCCAGGCGGGGACCGTCCGCGTCCGGATTTCCTCGAACGACTCGGCCCCGGGCGTGGAATAGGTGGTGTGGCCGAGTTGCCATTGCCGGATCGTTTCGTGCCACGGACCCTCGGACGTGGAAAATGTTTTCCCGCACAATTCTCCCACCCGTCGTTCGTGCAGGGCGGGCTCGAGCGTGTGGGGGATTCGACAAGCCGCGGCGATCGGACTCGCGGTCCGCACCGCCCGGAGCATCGACGAGGAAACGACGGCGGTTGGAGCAAGCGAGCGAAACCACTCCGCCCCGGCCGCGGCTTGCCGTTCCCCCCGTTCACTCAATTCCACGTCCGACTCGGCCCCGTGGAATAGATGAGGGGTCGCCGTCTCGGCGTGCCGGACCAGCCAAATTCGGGTTTCCAAATTCGCCTCCATGCCCTGTTTTCCCCATTTTTCAGGCAGACTGTTCTGGCGAAGTCATATTTCCGCCGGCAACAACCCCATCTGGCCGATGCGCGTGACGCTGTCCGTGCCGCATAGTGGACAGCGGGCGAGAAGGGTGACGAGGAGGGCTTTGCCGCGGGGGGTGGTTTGCGTTTCGGTGAGGGCGTCGGCCTGCGGGAGCAGGTCTTCGGCCCGGTAGCGGAGCCAGGAGCGGAGGCGGGATTCGGCGATATCTGGGGGGCGTTTCGAGACGGCGAAGCGGTGCTGGCCGAACTGGAATTCACCGCCGCCGTCGCGGGTGCGGACGCCGGTGACGATTGCAGCCGGGTCGGCGACGACCTCCCCTGCGACGGCGACGCCGCGGGTGCAGACCACGGCCGGGCCGAGTTCGTCGTCGATCAGGTCGCCCAATTTCGGAACGAGTAACGCGTCCGGGCGATCGCGAAGAATGCGGGACGCCGCGTTCGGGGATTTTGAGACCAAATCGAGAATGGTCTCGACCGGGCCGACGAGTAGCCAGGGGCGAGAATTCCGGCCGATCCAAACAGCGTAGAGGGCCCGAAGGTGGTCGCCCGATCCGGCGGCGACAATTTCGGCGAAGGCGGGGGCGGCCCGGCGGAAAGCAAGGAGGTCGGCGGGTGTCAGGCCGGCGGCGAACGCCGAGGCGGTAAGCCAGACGCGCAGGCGTTGGCGGTCCCCGGCTGCCAACACGTCTGCACCGTCCAAGGTGGCGGCCGCAGCCTCGCCGATACCCACCGGCTGCTCGCCCCGTAACACCGACTCAAATACGTCCGCCAACGTCCCGACTATGTCCCGGCCCAAGGTCGCCGAATCAATTGCCTGAACCACGCGGCTCGCAGCGAATAAGTGCCAGTAAAACCCGCCTTTCTCCGCGAGCACGGCCGCGTGCTCGACCAACTCCCACACGGCGTTCGCCCGGACGGTTGGCGTACCGGCTGTCACACTCGACCGACATAGCCGGGTGAGGAACCGCAGCGCGGCCGGCGACCGACCGACTCCGGGTGCGATTCGTTCCCACGCCAGATCAACTGCCCGAGTCGAGGGGTCGGGAATGGGAGGCCGGATAAATCGGGTGGCCAGGTAGACGATCCCGATGACACCCGAACCGGCCGCGGCGGCGATGAGTGGCAACCCGCGCACCATCGGAATCAGGAATATCGCTGGAAGCACGAGCAGGGACGCGATCAACCCCGCCCACACGGCTACCAACCGGGGCGGCATGCGAACGCCGGCGTCGGGCGTAAACCTCGTCGATTCGTCCGGTTTCGCCACCCGGGCTAATCGGCCCGTGACGGTGTCCACGACTTCGACCACGTACCCGTCCCCGGCGAGTCGGCCGTCGGCCAGGGTTAACGGCGGTGGCAACTCGGGCACCGGCGCCGGTACGCCGCCGTAACACCGTGGACAGATGCCATTCCCCGCCGCCTCGGCCGATTCACACAGCGGGGCGTATTCCTCCGGCCCCCGCCAGTGCCGCGAAGCCAAACCCTGGTGAACCTGGGCGTGTGAGACGCTTGGGTATAGCAAGCGCGACAGGAGAAATGTCCGATCGATGCGGTCGAAATCCCCTTGCGGAGCGGCGGCTACCGCGGTTTCGATCGCCTTTCCCGAATCGATTGGTTTGCCACGGTCCGTCAAAATGCGGTGCTCGATCCAGAGATGCTTGGCCAAGTCGGGGCGGTGGTATCGGCTGCCGCACTTCGGGCACGCGAACTTCACGACCGCGGTCAACCTCTCCACTTCGTCGTCCAGCGTCTGGCATACTTCCACCCGCGACTGAAGCTGGATCAGCCGGTCGAGCGCCCGAGCTTTGCCGAGCCCGGATGTCATGGACCGCAATACGGGACCGACCGACCCCGGCGAGTCGGGCAGGGCGGTGAGGAGTTTTCCGGCGACTGCGAGCCGGAGGGGAAGTGGGATGGCCCGGTCGGCAAGATTGCCGGCCGCCACGATCACGAGACCCGTGGGTACCGGGTCCGGGACGCGGGCGACGAAATCGTACGCAAGACGCGGGGCCGCCCTGGCCAGCGCGGTGTACGCATGAAGGGCGAGTGGCAGCCCGGCGATGGCCCGGATCAGCCGGTCAATCCCCTTGACTTGTCGAATGCGATCCGTCTCGGCCGCGATCGTCCGGACGAACGTGTCTACTCCGGGTTTGTCGATGGGCGGCATGGGCAACTACTTCTTCCCCGATTCCACTCGATCCAGAAATATCGTCGCCGCCTCGGCCGAAACCGGTCCGGACGTGGGGCTTGCCTTCACCGCGGCGGCCGCGAACTTCAAGCCCGACTCGGATTGCTTTTTGTATTCCTCGATCCCCGTTTTCGCCCAGAGCCGGACGAGGTTGCGCACGGCAGCGCCGTTGCCCGAGAGCTGGGCCCCGTCGTACACGTCCTTGCCGCGTGCAAAGAGTTTTTCACCGTCATGGGGGGTGTTGTAGAATCCGCCCCGAACGGTGTCGGTAAAGTTTGCGATCATGACGTCCGTCAAGGCCCGCGCCTCTTTCAGCCAAACGTCCTGCTTCGTCGCGTCGTGCAAGGCGAGAAGGCCGTGAACGAGAAATGCGTAGTCGTCGAGGAATCCAATGCCCCTGGCCTCGGGTTTTTCGCCCGGCTTGGCGGTGTAGCTTCGCATCAACCGGCCCGATTTCGTGCGGAGCTTGTCGAGGACGAACCGGGCGGCTTTCTCCGCCGATGCAATGTATTTCGGCTCGTTGAGGACCTGCCCGGCCCGGGCATAGGCTGCGATCATCTGCCCGTTCCAACCGGTCAGGATTTTCGTATCCCGGAACGGCCGCACCCGCCCGGACCGGGCCGCAAGGAGTTTTGACTGGATCGGCACGAGTTTGGCGAGCGTCGCGGCATCGACGGGTCTTGGACCGAACCGCAGGACGAACGCCTTTCCCTCGAAGTTCGGCTTTTCCAGGTCGAAGACTTTGCGAACGAACGCCGAATCCTCCGCACTGCCGAGCGCCTCGTCGATTTGTTTTGGCGTCCACACGTAGAACTCGCCTTCCTTCCCCGCGCTGTCCGCGTCGAGGGCGGAATAGAACCCGCCCGAGGGGGCGATGAGTTCGCGGCTCACAAACGCGAGCGTGTCCTCGATCACCGTTTTGAAGAGGGGATCGGGTTTGGTGCGGTAAGCCTCGGCGTAGAGTTCGACGAGTTGGGCGTTGTCGTACAGCATTTTCTCGAAGTGGGGAATAGTCCAGGTGCGTTCGACGGCGTAGCGGTGGAAACCGCCGCCGACGTGATCGTAGATGCCGCCGGCTGCCATTTTGCGGAGGGCAAGCTCGACGTTTTCGCGGAGCGTTTCCTGCCCTTTCAGTTCGCTGTGTTTCCAGAGGAACGCAAGCCCCGCCGCGCGCGGAAACTTCGGGCCGCGGTACAGAAGCGACTTCGACCCGAACCCACCCTGTTCGGGATCGAACTCGAAAGCGTCGGCGGCTTCCTGGATGAGGGCCCGGTCGAACGAAACGAGAGGGTTCGCCAGAGCGGACTTGCCCAGCGCGGCCGCGGTCCGCTCGGCCACCGCGTCCGCCTGGGCGAATAATTCCTTCGGCTTCTCGGCGTACAGGTCGCACACGTTCTTCAAGATCGTCTTGAATCCCGGGATCGTGTCGCCGTCGACTTTGCGATCCTCCGGCGGGAAATAAGTTCCGCCGAATATCGGCTTGGCGTCCGGTGTGAGAAACACCGACATCGGCCAGCCGCCATTAAGACCGATGACGTGCAAGGATATCATGTAGATGTCGTCGATGTCCGGTCGTTCTTCCCGGTCCACCTTGATGCAGACGAACTTGTCGTTCATCAGCTTCGCCACCGCCTCGTTCGAGAACGACTCCCGCTCCATCACGTGGCACCAGTGGCACGAACTGTAACCGACGGAAAGGAAAACGAGTTTGTTCTCCTTCTTCGCCTTCGCAAACGCCTCCGGTCCCCAGGGGTACCAGTCCACCGGGTTATGGGCGTGTTGGAGTAAATAAGGGCTGCTTTCCTTCGCCAGTCGATTCGCAGGGTGGCTCGGCTTTTCCGGCGGGTCCGCGGCGACGACGGGAAGGGTAGCCAGGATCAGGGCGAAAGCGGATCGGATCATTGGGGGTCTCAAAAAGCTGGGTACTACCATCGTCCGGTTGGGTTAATGTATACTGCCGTAGATTCATTGCCTGGAGGCCGGTCATGTTCGCCCGCGTCGTCGTTTTCCTGTCGATCGCCCTCACGGCTGCAAACGGTTATGCTCAGGACGACGCGAAGGCAATCGAAAAGCAGAAAGCCGGGGCACGGAACGCGTTGATACAATCCGGCGTCGAGAAACCCTCGACGGTCGAAACGGCGGACCTGCTCGTTTATTCTTCGCTCCCCGAGATCAAAACGAAAGCGATCGCCGCCGCGGCCCAGAAGACGTTCGCATTCGCCAGGGCGGCGCTCAATTTCGACGACAAGGAGACCTATTGGCCCGGGAAATTGACGCTTTACGTCATCCCGGACTGGCGGGGCTATTCGGAACTTCTTCGGACGCTGGCCCGGCGGAAACCGGACAAGGGCGAGGTGGCGGTGACGAACGTGCGGATCGACACGCCGTTTGTTGCGGTGGGGGTAGACCTGGGGGAGCGGCCGACGGACGCCGAGGTCCAGTCCGCGGCCGGGACGTGGGTGGCGGCCGTCCTGTTGAACAAGAAAGCGGGCCTGTCGAGCACGACGGACAAGCTGCCGGAGTGGCTGCAGGTCGGTTTCGGCCGGGCAGCGTACCTGCGGGCCGGGAACAACTCAAGCAAAATGGCGGCATACCGGGCCAAGGCGAAAACGCTGGCCGTGGGGGCCAGGACGAGGCTGCCGGCCAAACTCAGTGACGCCTGGGCGGCCGCGAGGGACAAGGACTACGACACGCTGGTCACGAGCGTCGCCGATTTCCTCGCCTTCGGCCCGGAGGGGTCCAAGTTCCCGACGATTCTGATGGGGTTCAAGCCGACCGAAACGCAGCCGATGCCAACGGTGGATACGGCCTTTGCAGCGGTCGAGTGGAAAGTAGCCGATGTGGAAAACGCTTGGCGGGTGTGGGTGGTGAGGGGGAGTAAGTGATTGAATGAAGAGAAATGGGTTGTCGATATGAATAACGTTCTTCCAAACGCGAAATCAGGCTGCTCTCCAAAGGAGAGAGAAAAGCTCATTCAGATCATCGCACAACGCGGGCTCTGCGGGTTAGCTAACGATACCAAGTGGAATGAGTTAATTGATGCGATGCGCGCGCGATCGGAATGGCTGCCGAGATATCGGTTCAAGTGCATCGACGGTCGACCCTGCGGTTGGGATGTCGAGTGGTACTACCACTTGCCGTTCCCAATGTTATCCGTTGAATGGTTCGACGTCCTTTTCCTTCAAGATCTGCGAAATCATCGTTTGCCTCCACTTACTGAAGTCATTGACCATTCCGGTTGGATAGAGGAATTGATACGGCGTATCGGTTTGGATTACCGCAAAGGATCGAAAATGATCCGTATTTTCGGGTATAGCCCTCGTGGCATGGAGTTGTTCGACGAGTGATCCTCTTTGGTTGCGAATTACATTGAAGTGGGCACAGTCATGTAAAAACTCGGATGCAGCATCCACTTCAGCGTCCCGCATCCATCCGCCACGTTCTTCCCGCAAACGATCTTCGCCGCCGCAGCTTTGCAGAAGTCGATGGTCCCTTCGTTCGCGGCGAGGAGCCATTCGGCGAACTGGCCGAGCGTGGGCATGTGGCCGACGAGGACGGCGGTGGCCACTCCCAACTCGCTGATCACCGCAGCAAGTTTCTTCGGCCGGTATTCGTCGAAGCCTAGATACTCGGTCACCACCGGTTCCTTGTCCGGCGTCAGCACCGCCGCGATCGGGCCGCCGGTCTGCACGGCCCGGACGAGCGGGCTGGTTACCACGACGTCGGCCGTCGCGCCAGCCTTCTTCAATGCGTCCGCCAGGGCGAGCGCTTGCCGCTTGCCCAAATCGGTCAGGAACCGCTCGGAGTCGTGCCGGACGTCTCCGAAGCCGATCGGCACGGCTTCCGCGTGGCGGACAAGAATGAGCTTCATCGGATCTTCTCTCTTCCTATGGTCGCGGGAGTGCTTCCGACTCGCCGAGATTGACCGTCTCGCTACAATAACGGTTGAGTTCGACCCGGGCCAGCACGAACCGGCCCAACCCGCGACCCGGCCCGAATGCCGGGCCGTTTTGGTTTCGAGCACCCGAATGAAGCGTACAGATATTCGCAACGTCGCCGTCATTGCCCACGTCGACCACGGCAAGACCACTCTCGTGGACCAAATGCTCCGCCAGTCGGGCCAGTTCCGCAATGAGGAACTGGATAAACTCGTGGGCGGCCAGCACGGCCTGATCATGGATTCCAACGATCAGGAGCGGGAACGGGGCATCACCATCCTGGCGAAGAATTGCGGCATCCGCATCGGCGACGTGAAAGTCAACCTGATCGACACGCCGGGCCACGCCGATTTCGGCGGGGAAGTCGAACGCATCCTCAAGATGGCCGACGGGGCGTTCCTGCTGGTCGACGCAGCGGAGGGGCCGCTGCCGCAGACGCGGTTCGTGCTGAAGAAGGCGTTCGCCGTCGGGATCAAGCCCATCCTCATCATCAACAAGATCGACCGGCCGGATGCCCGGATAGGGGAAGTCTTGTCGCTGGTGTTCGACCTGTTCATCGAACTCGGGGCGACGGACGAGCAGGCCAACTTTCCGGTCATCTACGCTAGCGGCCGGGCCGGGGTCGCGACCACCGACCTGTCCGTCGAGCCGACGGACCTGCGGCCGCTCTTCGATGCCATCCTGAACAACGTCCCGGCCCCGTACGTGGACGAGACGGCCCCGCTCCAGATGCAGGTGATGGCGCTGCAGTACAGCGAGTTCGTCGGCAAAATCGTTATCGGTCGCGTATTTTCTGGGGCGATCAAGAAGAACATGAAAGTGTCGATCGTCCGCCAGGCGGACGGGTCGAACTTACCCCACCCGGTGGTGCAGGTGGTGGAGTTAGACC
>DASXPC010000037.1:0-3561 GCA_036493815.1 Fimbriiglobus sp.
CCCGCGTCGGTTACGTCCGCGACAATAATCTTTACGTCGAGCCGGCCGGGGGTGGTCACGCCACGCAACTCACGAACGACGGCAGCCACGACGTCATCAACGGCACCTTCGACTGGGTCTACGAAGAGGAGTTCGACTGCCGGGACGGGTGGCGGTGGAGTCCCGACGGTCGGCAGATTGCATACTGGCAGATCGACACCCGCGGCGTCAAAACGTTTGCGCTCATCGACGATACCACTTCGACCTATCCCATCCTGAAAACATTTCCCTACCCGAAGTCGGGCGAAAGGAATTCCGCTTGCCGGGTCGGGGTCGTCTCCGCATCCGGCGGAACGACGACGTGGATGGCCGTACCGGGTGACACCCGCACCGACTATTACATTCCCCGCATGGAATGGGCCGGAAACCCGAATGAACTGGCAATCCGCCGCGTCAATCGTTTGCAGAACGCGGTGGACGTGATGGTCGCCAACGCCACGACGGGAATCGTACGGAAAGTGTTGACCGACCGCGACGGAGCGTGGATCGACGTTCACGACGACGCAATGGATTGGGTCGATAAGGAAAACTCGTTTTCCTGGATCAGCGAACGTGATGGATGGCGACACCTTTACTTTGTTTCACGCGACGGGGCGACAACGCACAGGATCACGTCCGGCGAATACGACGTGATAAAAGTGCTACGGATCGACGAAAAGGGCGGGTTTGTTTATCTGCTGGCGTCTCCCGAAAACCCGACGCAGCAGTACCTCTACCAAGTCCCAATTTCCGGCATTGGGCCGCCGCAGCGATTGAGCCCAGCCGACCGCCCGGGTTGGCACGACTACGACCTTTCACCCGATGGAGTGTATGCGGTCCACACGTACTCCATGTTCGGCCAGCCCGCGCGGGTGGAAGTGATATCACTTCCGGATCACAAGGTCGTCCGGACCCTGGCCACAAACGATAAACTGCGGAAATCACTGGGAGAACTGGCCCCCTGTCCGGTCGAATTCTTCCGGGCCGAGGCGGGCGGCGGGGTCCAACTGGACGGCTGGCTGATGAAACCGACTCATTTCGACCCGGCAAAGAAATACCCGCTTTTGTTTTACGTCTACGGTGAGCCTGCCAGTCAGTCGGTCACCGACCAATGGGGTGGAACCAATTATCTATGGCACCGGATGCTGGCCGAACAAGGGTATGCGGTCGCATGTGTGGACAACCGCGGAACGCCTTGCCCCCGAGGCCGGGACTGGCGGAAAGTGGTGTATCGCCGCATCGGCACGCTAGCCTCGAATGACCAGGCCGCGGCTGCCAAAGCTTTGCTCAAACGGCCCTACCTCGACCCCGCCCGCGTCGGCGTCTGGGGTTGGAGCGGGGGCGGGTCGATGACGCTGAACCTCCTGTTTCGGCACCCGAATGTCTATCGCACGGGCATGGCCGTTGCCCCGGTGCCGGACATCCACCTTTACGACACGATTTATCAGGAACGCTACATGGGCCTGCCGCAAGTCAACGCCGAGGATTACAACAAAAGTTCGCCAATCACATATGCGGCCGGGCTGAAAGGTAATCTCTTAATCGTTCACGGTACGGGAGACGACAACGTCCACTATCAAGGAACGGAAAAGCTGGTGAATCGATTGGTCGAGCTCGATAAGCCGTTTTCGATGATGGCATACCCAAACCGGACTCACGCAATCAACGAGGGGAAGAACACGACCCGGCACCTGTACGGGTTGCTCACGCAATACCTGCACAACAACTTACCAGCAGGCTCGCCGCGCTAATCCAAACCCGGCTCGGGATAAGGGATCGACCGGACAACGTCACCCGTGGTGGCGTTCCAGACACGGAGGAACGACTCCTTCTTCTTTCCCACCGTCGCAGGGATGGTGATTGCCGCAACGATCCGCTTGCCGTCCGCAGAGAGGGCGAGGGCTTTAAGCTACGTGTCCCTCCCCCCCGAGTGGCAGTTCCCGTTTCACCTTGCCGGTGGTTACGTCCCAGAACTTGGCGGGCCTGACCACCTTCGACAGGGAGATCATCGTCTTCCCGTCCGGGGCAAAGGCGACTTGTGGCTCCTACGAAGATCCGTGCCTGAACGGCTGGCCGCCAATCTTGAGGACGACCCGGGCGCTGGCGACCGAGGCGAAGCAAACGAACGCGGCGAATCGAGTCATGTATCTCCTATTTATGAAACATCCAGGCCCGGACGGCAAAGTCCGTCCGTTTAATTCACTTGGCATGAGCATTCCCCACCGCCGACATTGTCCGCTGCCTTCTCGTGCAGGGCAAACAAATACAGTAAGGCGTTGTCGGTAAGGGTGTTGCTGAAGCCGAGCGATTGAAAAAATCGGTATCGGCACGTTCGGCTGGGCAAGGTACTTCTTGGAGGGAGTCGGTATAGTAGGGCACCCTTTGGAGGCCGACACCCATGAACGAACCATTCACTCGCTGGATCGCCAACGGCACACCGGCCGACAATTCGCCTTCGCGTTCCCCGAGTCCGCTGCCCGCGAACGACCTCGATCTGCTCGACGCCTACTCGCGGGCGGTGATCCGTGTAGTCGATACGACCGCACCGTCAGTCGTTTCCGTCCGCGGCCGGAAGAACGAGGGGCCGGGCGGTTCGGGGTCGGGGTTCCTGATCACGCCCGACGGGTACGCCGTCACCAACAGTCACGTCGTGCAAGGTCGGAGGGAGCTCACGGCGGTGACGGCCGACGGCGACGCGATCGACGCGGACGTAATCGGGGACGACCCGGCGACCGACCTCGCCCTGATACGGGTGGCGGCCCGGGACCTTCCCCACGCCCCGGTCGGCGATTCCCAACTCCTTCGCGTCGGTCAGTTGGTGATCGCGATCGGCAGCCCGCTGGGTTTGCAGTCCACGGTCTCGACCGGGGTGGTGAGCGCGGTCGGCCGGAGCATGCGGGGTCTGGACGGGCGGATGATCGACAACGTGATTCAGCACGCCGCCCCGATCAACCCGGGGAACTCGGGCGGCCCGCTCGTCGACACCCGGGGCCGGGTGGTGGGGGTGAACACGGCGGTCCTGCTCGGGACCCAGGGGCTGGGGTTCGCCGTGCCGAGCAACACCGTGCAGTGGGTGACGACCGAGGTCCTCGGCCACGGCCGCGTCCGCCGTCGTCAACTTGGGATCGTCGCCCGGGCGGTCTCTCTGCCCCGCACCACCGTCCGCGAGCTCGACCTCTTGTCCGACGTTGCCGTCGAGGTAGTCGAAGTCGTGGCCGGCGGGTTGGCGGCCCGGGGTGGACTCACCGAGGGGGACGTGGTGGTCGCGGTTAACGACCGAATCGTCGCCGGAGTGGACGACATGCACCGGGTTCTCGCCCGCGTCCCGGCGGATTCGCCGCTCGAGTTGAGCCTGGTCCGGGGGGATCGAGTGGTTCGGGTAATATTGGAAGATGGTTAGTAAACTGTACTTTCCGCAACAACCATGCACTCACGCGGCCAGTTGCAGCAGGCGTTCCGTGGCGGCGTGGATTTTCTTCGCGGTCGGTGCCGCGGCCAATACGGCCGATAATTCGTCCCGCAACAGTTCCCGGCGTAACGCGT
>DASXPC010000038.1:0-22100 GCA_036493815.1 Fimbriiglobus sp.
TCCCGTGGCGGATCAGGCTCTTGCACACCCGGGCCGCCTCGGGGGTAATTTCCCGCGGGTGGTTGAAGTGGGTTTGGATGTAAACCTTCTCGGCCGATTCGAGGAGGTTCAGCAGTTCCGGGTCGTACAGCCGTTGCGGCAACGTGACCGGCACCCGCGTACCGATGCGGATCACGTCGACGTGCTTGATGGCTTTCAGGTTATCCAGATAATACTTCAGCTTTCCGAGCGGCAACGTGAGTGGATCCCCGCCGGATACGATCACGTCGCGGATTTCCGTGTGCTCGCGGACGTAATCGATCATCCGTTCGTCGTCTTTGCTCACCTGTTCCCAACCGCCGCGGGTGAGCGTCGAACGCTTCCGCGTGCAGTACCGGCAATACATGGTGCAGTTCGGGGTGGTCACCATCAGCACCCGGTCCGGGTAGCGGTGAGTCAGGCCCGGAACGGGGGAATCCTTATCTTCTTCGAGCGGGTCGTTGAGTTCGAACCCGGAGGCCTCTTCGAGCGACGAGGGGACGGATTGGATGCGGATCGGGTCCGCCGGGTCGTTCGGGTCGATGAGGGAGAAGTAGTACGGGGGGATGGCGATCTTGAATTCGCTCTCGAGCCGGCCGACGGCTTCGAGTTCGGCCCGGGAGAACGAGAGGAGCGTGCGGAGTTGGCGGACCGAACGGACCGCGTTTTGGTTCTGCCACCTCCAGTCGTCCCACTGGTGGCTCGGCACGTCTTTCCAGGCCGGATGCCGGCCGGGGGGATTCGGGGGCTCTTCGTCTTCGAATCGGGTTCCGACCGGAAGGGCCGACGTTTCAGTTCGCGGGGCCCGGGCGTCATGCTCGAACATACAGAGGGTGACCTCGTGGGGTCATTCACCCGCGCTGCCCGCGCCGGTCGCGGGCGGCTCGTCGGGGAAGCCGGTCGCAGCGGTTGTTCCGCGCCGCGGTCGTGCTTCAAGGTGGAATCCTAACGTCGTCTTTCCGAAATACAAGTTCATAGTCGGCGCATTTTCCGCATCCGCGCTCCGTGCCCGATTCCCATCGGGCCTGTTCGTCTTCGCCGCGGACCACGCGGAGTATTGGTGACAATTGGCTGTCACGGCAAACGGCGCGGCCGGCGGGACCACCCGCCGGCCGATAGGAATAACACCGCCATCGGATGTCGTCAACCGGAAGCCCGCAGTTTTACCCGCCGACCAGGTAGCGTTCGAGGAGTGAGAATTGGTGGCCGAAGTCGTGTTCGGCGCACCGCAGTGGGGACTTGAAGAAGCAGGCGGCGGCGGCCACGGCCCCCGCCTCGCCGCGCCGCTGGGCGAGCAGGGCGAGCCGGGCCAGGTCGATGACGAGCGGCGCCGCGAGGAGGGAATCGGACCCCTTCCAGGTGAATTGCAGCGTCATTTTCGTGCCGAGGAAACCCTCGAAATGGACGTGATCCCATGCCGTTTTCCAGTCGTCGAGGGATTCGACGTACTCGATGGTGACGAGCGATTGCGGCCGGTAGCCGAGCAACTCGGCCAGCAGCGCGTCTTTACTTTTCACCTTGGACGCCTTGTTGTGCGGGTCGCTCAGGACCTGCCCGTCCCGGTTGCCGAGGATGTTGTGGCCGACCCAACTTAGTACTTTCAGATTCCGTTTGGCGAAGAGTGGGGCGAGAACGGATTTAAGTAGCGTCTCGCCCGTCTTCGCGTCCTGGCCGAGGTGCGGCACGCCGAATCGTGTTGCGAATGCTTCCCCGGCCGGAAAGCTCGCCCCGAGGCTGGGCGTCAAATTCACGTAAGGCATTTTGGAACCGAGGGCAGCCAAGGCGTAGAGCGTGCTCGCCGGGACCGGGGCATCGGCCCGGCCGAGGAGTGCATCGAATTCTTCCGCGGACTGGAACGACGACGAAAGTTCGACCGGCGGTTCGGTCGACGCACAGTTCACGAGGACGACCTGATCGAGCTTATTCATCGATTGGAATGCCCGGAGGTCGGTCTGTATCCACTCAATGGCGACTTTCGGGTTGGGGGCGTGGCGGACGTCGGAGCGGTCGGCGAGTTGAGCCGAGGCGTCGTCCGGTCGGAACACGACCCCGGGTTGGACGTTTTTTGACCACTCCGCCAGCTGGCTTCCGACGGCTGCGAGGAGGGATTCGGAAAAGACGTTGGACCGGGTGTGTAACTCTGCCGCGGCTTTTTGGAACGACGCATCCCGAATGTCGTGCCCGCCGAGGACGAATGCGGCCGGGGGATCGAAAGGCACTGCGGCAAATTGAGGCAGGGCCGTCACCATTCCGGTCGTCGTGGTCAGGCCGCGCGATAGCGATGCCAGACCGACCGCGGTGGTCGAAGCGACCCCGCCGTATGCACCGACCAACCATAACCCGACGCGCCGTTCCGTCATGGTGAGCAAACTCTGAGAGAAATCAACGAGAGCGTATCGAGGGATACGCTGCAACCGCAGTGCCGGTTGGGTGGGAATTCGTACCCCTTTGATTGTGCGACCCGGAGGGGGTTGGGGTCAAGCAGTCGTCGCAGGTTCTGGTGCCGATCCGTCTGAGTTTGGCAATTCCACCGCCACGACCGATGGAAATGGCTCCCGAAGCCAGCGGACGGCAACCCACCCCGCCCAGGCGAGGAACGGCACGCTGAATTGAAAGACGACCGGCAGATAGTCTTTAAGCTTGTCGTTCAGATCGGTGGCGACGAACAGAATTCCCCACGTCAGGGCAAACAGGCCGATCCAGCGGGATCGGAGGTGGGGAGCATGCTCCCACCAGAGGATTCCCGTGATCGTCAGGAGTGCCCATTCGTAGATGAGGGCGTGGGCCGACGGCCAGAGGGTCAGGGCGACGGCCCCGCCGAATACGATTGGCAGGTTGTTTTTGTGCCGGACCCAAAGGCGGTGGAAGACCCAGACCGCAATTGCCGTAAAAGCCAGCAGAACGAACATATCCAGGTATTTGAGTCCCGCGTCGACCGCGTCCTTCGACCCCTGGTATTGGTCGCTCGAATAGTGCCCATTTTCCCCGCGGGCCTTCGGGACAAGCAGCCGGAAAAATGCCCGCGGCGTATGGTTCTTCGCCCACGGAAAGTTGTCGAATGCGAGATTGCTCTGAAGGGTTTGTACAAAGCCGCGCCAGGCGTTCGGCACCAGTGGGTAACTGCCCAGGGTGAGCGCGGTACCCCCGCAGACGACTCCTACAAAACAGGGCCATTTCTTCCGCCAATCCAAGGCCCACCAGACGAACAGCCCGAAGAGGAGTGTGGGTTTGAACCAGAGAAACGACGCGGCGAGGCCCGCAAGAAACGGTCGGTTTTCTTTCAGGAGCCGATACGTGCCGCAGAAAAAGAAAAAACTCAGCAGCGAGTTCTGCCCGTAACTGAAGACGCAAAAGACGGGGTAAAACGAGAACGCCCAGAGGGTAGACCGCCAGGGCCTCTCGGGTTGCAGTAATCGTACGCCGACGATCAAGCACCCCAGGGAAACGACCTGCCAGATCGCGGCACTGGCCGCGTAGCTCAGGTGTGATGTCAACGTGTACGGCAGCGCGTAGAACGGCGGGTTGCGAAATGCTTCCAGTCCCGACCAGCGCGGCTTTCCGTCTTCCCGAAGCCCGAAGATCGACGCCTGGTACTGTGAAGTCTTGTCGTATTCATAAAGTTCGCCGCCGCGGCCTTCATTCACGACACGGCCGGCGGTATAGAAGGCCAGATGATCCATCGCATAAAGCTGGCCGAACCTGTCGAATAACCAACTTCCCATTCCCATGCTTGCAAACCAGCAGCACCAGAGAACCACGCACGCGGCCCATCCCAGCCAGAGGCGGGGTCGTAGAAATGTACCGAATCGGTCCCAGGTCAGGGCGATGGGAGGACCTCCCGGACCAGCGGTTCGGGAACGTTCTCAACCAACCGGACGTCGCCGATTCTCGTCGGCAGGATGAATCGGAGTTCGCCCGCGGCTGCTTTCTTGTCCCGCCGCATGGCGGCGATCAATTCATCCGCGGACCAGGACGGTAACGGTGCGATCGGGAGCCCCAGAGAACGGAGTAATGCCGATTGTCGTTCTGTTACGTCGGGGGCTATCATTTGGAGTTTTTCCGCCAGTTCACTGGCGCAAATCATCCCGGCAGCCACCGCTTCCCCGTGCTGCCAAGTGCCGTATCCGGCAACGGTCTCGAACGCGTGGGCGAACGTGTGGCCGTAGTTCAGCACAGCCCGAAGACCGGTTTCCTCCCGTTCGTCCTGCTCCACCACGTCGGCCTTGAGCCGGCACGAGCGGGAAACGATCGTACGGATAATGGTCGGATCGCGTTCGAGTAGGCCCCGGACGTTGCCTTCGAGAAAACCGAAGAAATCGGGGTCGAGAATGACGCCGTATTTGACTACCTCGGCCAGACCGCTGACGTATTCCCGTTCGGGCAGCGTATCCAGGAATTGCGTGTCGATCCAGACGCCGGCCGGCTGATGAAATGCCCCGATGAGGTTTTTCCCCGTCGCGTGGTTGATTCCCGTCTTTCCGCCTACGGAGGAATCGACCATGGCGAGGAGCGTGGTGGGAACCATGAGCAGCGGAAGGCCGCGGTTGTATGTGGCCGCGGCAAAACCCGCTAGGTCGCCGATCACGCCGCCGCCCACCGCGACGATCAACGTCCGGCGGTCGGCCGGCATCTCCGCCAGCCCGTCATACAGTTCGCTCAGCCACACCAGCGATTTGGTTTCTTCCCCGGCTTGGACGATCGTCAGAAACGGTTGAATCCCGACTTCGGCCAGTGCCTCCGCAACCCGTCCCGCGTGGGTTTCGACGTTTTCATCCGAAACGACGAGGGCCGTCGTCGATTGTGGGACCGCGGACCGTGCGAATGGACCCAGCCCGTTCGGCATCCCGCGGGTGAGGACGATATCGTAACTTCGCGGGCCGAGGGAGACGCGAACGGTTTCCATTCTCTCATTGGAGCGGGTAGGCTATCGGTCGCAAAGGGGAGTTCGCCCGTGGTCGTGCCCACCGACCTGCAAAATTCTCCGGACGTCCCGTCCGGCCGGCAAAGTCCACCGCCCTGGCGGGACTTTGTCCGCGCTCCGCTCGTGCCGGTGGCTTTGGCCGTGACGGCGGGGTTGTGTGCGGACCGGTACTCGGCGACCCCGATGTCCGTCTGGTTTATCCTGGCCGCGGTCGGTCTGTTCGGTTGGGCCCTTCTGAGACTAAAGGCGAACCCGGCCGCGACCGGCCTCCTCTGGCTCGCCTGGTTCGGTGTGGCCGCGGCCTACCATTCCGTCCACCGAAACAGCTTCGGCGAGGACGACATCGGCCGGTATGCGGGGACACAGCCCATTCTCGTTCGGGTTCGCGGAATTGTGGACGAAGAGCCGATTCTCAGTCGCACGGATCGGAGCGATCCGTTCATTCCGGCCCGCAAGCCGGACCGCGGGATGACGATTCTGGCCGTGTCGCGGGTGCGTACGGAGTCGGGCGAATGGATTTCCGCTTCGGGGAACGCTCGCCTGATCGTGGATCGGGCGATCGACCCCGACGCCAAGTATGCCCTCGACGAAGTTCACGTCGGCGACGAGGTCGAGGTCACAGCCATGATCTCTGCTCCGGCCGGCCCTTCGAATCCGGGCGAAAGGGACTATGCCGCGAGCGAGCGAGATAAGCGGATCACGGCGGAAATGCGGATCGCCAAAGCCACCGAATCGATCGTCCGCCTCGACCGTCGCGGAGACTGGAATTGGCACGCTTGGGTGGCCTCGGCCCGTGGCCGGGCGGCCCGAACGCTCCGCGAGTCGATGCCGGCTCCCGACGCCGCGGTGGCCCGTGCGTTGCTCCTCGGCGACGGCACGGCCATGAACAGATCCGAATGGGATGCGTACATCCGCACCGGTGTGGTCCACGTGCTGGCGATTTCAGGGCAACATCTCGTCGTTTTGGCCGGATCCCTCTGGTTCTTATTCCGCGTGATAGGGGTCCGCCGACGGTACGGGGCATGTGCGGTGATGGCGATCGTAATCGGTTATGCGATCCTCACAGGCCTTCGGCCGTCCGCGGTTCGTGCGGTCATAATGGTGTGCGGGATGTGCTGGGCGTTCGTACTCCGCCGGCCGGTGAACCCCGCCAACGTGTTTGCCCTTTCCTGGATCGCCGTGGCAGCAGCCGACCCGACCGACCCGTTTTCCCTCGGCTGTCAACTTTCCTTCCTCGCCGTGTTCGTCCTGATCTGGGGCGTCACGAAGTGGGTGCCCCGCGGTTCCCAATCGCCCCTCGAGCGGTTGATAGACGAATCGCGTCCCCCATGGATTCGAACGGTCAGGAAGGTCGCGAAAGGGATCGGTGCGCTCTATTTCGTGACGATCATTTTGTTCGCCGCCACCGGCCCCGTTCTCGTCGATCGGCAAAATGTCCTTTCCCCTGTCGGGGTGCTCATCGGCCCGGTGTTGATCCTGATGACCGAGATCGCACTCGTAACTGGATTCATCACGCTCCTCGTCGGCTCGGTGTCCCTGACCCTGGCATTCCCATTCGCCGTCGTGACGAAACTTTCTCTTGGCGTGTGTGGAGCGGTCGTCCGGGCGGCCGACCGGTTCCCCGGCGGCACCCTGTACGGTCCGGGGCCACCCGTGTGGTGGCAAGTCGGGTTCTTCCTGGGCCTTGTTGCGGTCGTGCTTCTGACCCGTCCCTGGCCCCGCCGCATCGTGCCCGGTTTGGCCGGTTGGGTCGTTCTCGGTGTGCTCGTGACAGGCCACCGCACCGATCCGGACGAACTGCGGGTCACGTTTCTCTCGGTCGGACATGGTACGTGTGCCGTACTCGAATGTCCGGACGGGCGAGTCTTGCTGTACGACCTGGGTACGATGGCTGGGCCAGACGCGGTTCGCCGAACCGTGGCCCCGTTTCTCTGGTACCGCGGCATCGGTTCGGTGGACGAGGTGTTTCTGTCGCACGCGGATACCGACCACTTCAACGGCCTGCCCGAATTCCTGCGTCGATTCCCGGTGGGGAAAGTGACGCTGACGCCGAGCTTCGCGGAAAAGCCGATCCCCGAGGTGGCGGCGGTACTTGCGGCACTTCAGAGTCGGGGCGTCGAACGAAGGATCGCCGTGGCCGGGGATCGATTCGAGGCGGGCGGGGTTGCGATCGACGTGCTACACCCACCGCCCGTCGGCCCGGGAACGACGGAGAACGAGCGGAGCCTGGTGCTACTCGTTGCGTTCGCCGGTCGGGGCGTTTTGCTGACGGGCGACCTCGAGAAATCGGGCACGGCCCGGGTGGTCCGCCTTCCGGCCCCGTCGGCCGACGTGGTCATGGCTCCGCACCACGGCAGCCGATCGGCCTTCGGCCGCGATTTCCAAGATTGGGCCAAACCGAAATTCGTGGTCGTCAGCAAGGGGTATCGGGACACCGGCGCCATTCGCTCCGTTGACTTGGAGGGCGGAGCCGTGTTGTGGGACACGCCTGCGTACGGAGCGGTCACGGTGCGGATCCACCGGACCGGTGTGGTGGTCGAGGCGTTCAAAACCGGCGAACGGATTGTGATCGATAAGGGTCGGTGAGATCAGGGCGCGTTCCGAATCGTGCCTTCCGATGGGTTGAACGTCCGCCATTCGAGTCCGACGGCAATGTTCAAATGTTGCTTGGCAAGCAGGGCCCAGGGTGTCCCTTTGTAATCCGTTGCAATTTTCGCGAACAATTCCTTCGCCGCCTCGGCCTTTTCCTTGACGTCGGCCTTGCTCCGCATCTTCTCGACGGAAATCATCTGCCAGCCCGATTCACCTTTGTCCTTATGGAGCGTCGGCAATTCGTTTTTGCGGATCGCGCCGAGCATCAGGTCGTATTCGTTGATGTACGCCCACCGGACCAGCGCCTGGGCGTAGGCGTATTGAAATGTCGCACGCCATCGTTTGGACGGTTCCTTATCCAGGGTTTGATTTGCGACGTCCATCCGCCGGATTAAAGTTTCCAGGTCGAGTTCGATGCGGGCCGGAACGGTCTGCTCTTCTTCGATCATTTTCTTGGTTTTTTCATCGGCTTCGCCGACAAACGTCTCGCGGAGCCGGCCGGCCCCGTCCCCCTTGGTCCGCGTCCAGGTTTCGCGGATCGTCTTCATGGCATCCAGGGCCGCGAGCCGGATCGCATACTTTTCTTTGTGCTTCGCCATTTCGGCAAGGGGGACATCGGCCTCGGTGAAGTCTTTCATCACGCCGGCCGGGAAGTAAAACGCCGATTCGAAACTCAACGCATCGGTAGCCTGATCGTCCCGGATGCCGGGCAATTGCAGATCACGGAACACCGCCGCGACGACGGCCGGGTCCGCCCCCTTGGGGAGCGCGGGAAGTTCGAACCTCTTGGCGGGCGATTCCTTGGCATCGAGGGCGAGGTTCGTCGCGGGTTCGCTGCCGGTCAACTGCGGAGTCTGGGCCGGTTTGCCGTCTTTCGTCACGAGTTCCGCGACTTTTTTCTTGACGGCATCTGCCCAGGCGGTGACCGGAATGGGTCCGTCCTGCCGTCCGGTCCGGGACGGGATATTCCCTGTGTCCGCCGCCAGGCGAAACGCCGCCAGGAACTCGCTCCCCGTTTTGGGCAGTTCGACCGAGTTTTCGCCCGCCGAGCAGGCGGTCCACACTTGAACGCCGGCGGGCGGAGCGTGAAGGGCCTTGGCCAACGGTTCCGACATTGGTTCGCTGCCAGGCCGCTGTCGGCCGAACTGCGGGTTGAACCGGCATACGTCGAAAATCACAACCTTCTGCTGAGCCGGGCAGGCTTTCAACTTGGCGTAAAACTCGTCGACAGGAATCAGGCTCGCGGTGTCGTCGAGGTCGCCGTCGGACGGAACGAGGTAGGCTTTCCCATCTTTCTCCACGGCATGACCGCCGAAGTAGACCACGATTCGGTCCTGCGCCCGGCTGGTGGCAAAGAACTTTTCGTACGTCGGCTGGACGACCGACTTCACCGCGGGGCTGGCGTCCTTATGGGCGGTATCGCATAGGAAGTAGACCTGATCATTCTTCGGGTCGGTCGGTACCTGCCATTCGTACGCCATCTTGTGGGCGGCCTCGCTCACAACGTCCCTACGAGCCCCTTCCCCCGTGGTGAGCGGGTTGAGGAAGGCGTACCGGCTTATGGAGATGAAAAGCAATCGTCGCGGAAACGGGGTCGAGGCCGTATTAAGTAGAGACTCCTTTCCCAGGTCGTTTGATTTTCCAACTGCAGGCGGGGATTCGCTGGATTTGGTCGGATTACCTTTGCCGAACAGGCCCGCATCGAAAAGTATGCCCAGAGTAATGGCACCCATTCCCACCACCGCGGCGACGGCCCACGCGACTTTGTTCGGCGCCTTGGCCGGCCGGTATTTCGGTCGGGAACCGATCGCGTCGTCGGCGAACATTTCCGAAGACGGCTGTGGCGTGTCCGGTAAAACGATCACGGGGACGAGTTCGGCGTCCGCGGCCGTTGGGACGGGTGCCGGAGTCGGTACCGCCGTGCCGCCGCTGATCGCCGTGCCGCACGTCTTGCACTTGATGGTCCGGTTCACCCATGCCACCGGGATGCGCAGGGTCGTCTGACATCCGGGGCAGGTCATGTTTACTTTTTCCGACATGGGCGTCGCTCCGCTCGGTCGCAGACTCACACCGGACATTCTAGCTTAATAACACGCGGAGGGTCCGTTCGGACGGGCGGCCGCAATTCGTAACCGATCCGTGGATTTGGGGAGGGGCGTCCATGCGGGTGGTGTTAATCGAGGGGGACGGGATCGGTCCGGAAGTGACCGTTGCGGCGTGCCGAGTCGTTGCCGCGGCGGGGGTTGCCGTGGATTGGGTCAAGGCCGATGCCGGGCTCCCCGCGGCCGAACGGTTCGGCGATCCTCTCCCGGAAGAAACGCTCGAACTGATCCGCAAATATCGAATCGCCTTGAAGGGGCCGTGCACGACGCCAGTGGGGAAGGGGTTTCGGTCGATTAACGTGCGATTGAGGCAAGGGCTCGATCTGTTCGCGAGCGTACGGCCGGTGAAAACGCTTCCCGGCGTGAAAGTGCCGTACGACCGGGTTGACCTGGTCGTCGTACGGGAGAACACCGAAGGCCTTTATGCCGGGTTGGAGCACCGGGTGGTTCCCGGTGTGGTCGAGAGCGTCCGACTCATTACGCGGCCGGCCGCGGAACGGATCGTCCGCTACGCATTCGACCTCGCCCGGGTCGGTGGGCGAAAGCTCGTCACGTTCTGTCACAAGGCCGACGTGATGCGACTTTCCGACGGCCTGTTCCTCGAATGTGCCCGCCGGGTTGCGGACGATTACCCGTTCGTCCGGTTCGCGGAAATGTCCATCGACAACCTGTGCATGGAACTCGCCCTCGACCCGACTCGGTTCGACGTTCTGGTCATGGAAAATCTGTTCGGCGACGTGATTTCAGACTTGTGCGCCGGGTTGGTCGGCGGCCTCGGCCTCGTCCCCGGAGCGAACCTGGGAGCACGTTACGCCGTCTTCGAGGCGGTTCACGGCAGTGCGCCGGACATTGCGGGGAAAGGGCTGGCGAACCCGATCGCCGTCGTCCGCAGTGCGGCGATGCTGCTCGATCACGTCGGCGAACGGGACGCGGCGAAGCGGATCGAATCGGCCGTCGCCACGACACTCGCCCGCGGCGTCGGGCTGACCCGCGACCTCGGCGGCGAGGGTACGACGGAATCCGTTACCGCGGAAATTATTCGAAATCTGGCCGGATAGCCCGCTACGACATGAGCAATCCCGCCTCGGTAAATTTGTCGAGGAGACGTTCCGTCGCTGCCTTGGCGTCGGATAGGTCCGGCACAGCACGTACCAAATCGTTCGCCAGCGTTTCCCGATTGCGGGTTCCGTCCAGGAGAGACAGTAATTCGCGGGCACCCGGTTCAGACGCATGGAATGTTTGCATCGATAAAGTCGGTATCCAAACGGACTCCAGGCTCATAACCCGGGCCAGGGGGCTGGCCTTCGGATTCGGGCCGGGAGATTTCGCGAACGGCGAAGACATGGCACTGAATTCCATGAAGCCGCGGAGAAACAGGTCCAGGAGAAAGTCGGCAAATCGCGCGGAATAGATTCGTGCCTTCTCTTTCCCCACTCGGGCAAGGGAGCGGGACAGTAACTCGGCAAATGGAATATGCTGCGGCGAACGCTCTTTCAATTCGTCGATCACCGCCTGCTCGAACCGGGCCTCGAAGACGGGTCGGCCCGTCAATCCCACGTGAAACTCCGGGATCGCGGCGGAATGCGCGGACGTTGCCGGATTGGCGTCGGTATGACTGAAAACGCTCAAGCGGTATCGGCGGAGCATGAGGAAATCGATGTACTGCTCTTTTCGGACCAGGTCCGTCACTCGAATGGCGGCCAGCTTTTCCGCCACGGTCGGCGGAAATCGCCCTTCGTGCATTTTCGGTACGTCCGCCTCGGCTACATATTTCAGAGAGTGTTTTGCGAGATGCCTGGCGAATTCCGTCACGTAGACCGGAGTGTTACCGTCCCACAAGTCGTCGTAATGAATCAACCCCGGGAACGGAATCTTCTCGAGTCGTTTTGCTTCCCCCCGCATCAGTTGTGCCGCGAGGCCGTTGGGTTCCGTCTGTCCGGCGACCAGGAATTCGGCCAGACCATAGACGCGGGAAATTTTTTCCGCGGGATCCGTTGTGTCGGCCGAATGGAACCGAAACATGTTCCAGAACATTTCGCGGATATGTCCCCCGGGGTATGCGTTGTAGCTCATGAAGCCGAGGCCATTCGGAGCCAACGCTTCCTTGGCGACAGCCAGGAGGCGATCCCGCACGTTCGTCGGCACCCAGGAGTAAACGGCATGGGCCGTCGCGTAGTCGAACGAGCCGGGATCGGGGCGAAACGTCATCAGGTCAGCCGAGCGGAATTCGACGTTAGTAATCCCGGCGGCCGCGGCGACGGTCCGGCCGATTTGCAATTGGCTTTCCGAAATGTCGATGCCGACGAACCGGGCATTCGGCAAGGTCAAGGCAGCGGCGAGAAGGTGACCGCCGGTACTACAGCCAATTTCGAGGACTCGGCAGTTCTCGACCGGTGGCGGGTTTAAACCAAACAAACGGCCGACGACGTAGAGACGGTCCGGGTGGTATTCGGCGATCGGGGTGGCAGGGTAGTCTTCGGGGGCGGTAACCGGGGCCGGCATCGGTATACCTCCTGGGGCGGTCCGATCATAACGTATTCGAGGTCCGCCAACAGAGGTGTCCGGATGCGGAAGGTCGTATTTCTTCAGGGTGGTGGTGCTGGGATTGACCAGGAGCAATCGGTCCGGGCGATTTTTGCCGCCGCCGGCGTGTCTGTCGAGTTTGAAGTATACACGGCCGGCCGTGCCGCCCTCGAACGGGGCCTTGACGCGTTGCCGGAGAATGCGTTCGCCGCCATTCGGGCGAGCGGTTTCGCCCTCAAGACGAAATTACTCCAGCCCAGGGGGGCGGGGATGCCGACCGCCCACGGACCGGTCGTACCGCCGAATTACAACGTCGAATTCCGCCGCCGACTCGGGCTGTTCGCTTCCGTCCGCCCGGTTCACAATTTAACCGGCCTGCCGAGTCGGTTCACCGGCGTCAATTTCCTCCTCGTAAGGGAAATCACCGAAGACCTGTATGCCGCGAGCGAGCACGAAATCATCCCCGGCGTAGTCCAGAGCTTCAAAATCGTAACCGAGGCCGCGTGTCTCCGATTCTTTCGTTTCACATTTGAACTCGCACGGAACCGGGGCAGGAAGTCGGTTCACTGCATTCACAAGGCGAATATTCTCAAGCTAGCGGACGGCCTGTTCCTCGACTGCTTCCGCACCGTGGCCAGCGATTTTCCCGAAATCGCAACGAAAGAACTGATCGTCGACAACACCTGCATGCAACTCGTGACCCGACCGCAGCAGTTTGACGTTCTGGCGGCGGGAAATCTTTACGGCGATTTGCTCGGCGACCTCGGGGCCGGGCTCGTGGGCGGGATCAGTGCGACATCTGCAGTCAATTATGGAGCGGGTGTGAAGGTGTACGAGGCGGTGTATGGCGCATCGGCGGAGCAAATTCCCGAAGGGACGGCGAACCCGTTGCCGCTGATCCTTCCCGCCGTCGAAATGGTCCGCGATTTCGGCGAACCCGCCGTTGCGGATCGGATATTGAAAGCGGTGGAGGGCACGCTGCTCGACGGAACAATTCGACCCATCGATCTGGCTGGGACGGCGTCGGCAGCCGAGTTTACCCGGGCCGTCATTGCTCGTCTATGACTTCGTCGCCTTCCGTGCCGCGATCTCGTCCGCGAATATCTCCCGTACCTTTTTTCTGGCAAAGTAATCCACCATTTTGGGCAAAAAACGGTTGGCCAGAACGAGCATGAGCCCCCGGCCTGTGAGGGTGATTTCCTTCCAGTTCCGCTCCGCCGCGCGCCAGGTTTTTTCCGCCACGTCGTCCGAACTCATTCCCCGGAGGTGGTCGTACTGGATTTTCGCATGAGCTTCGAGCAGGTTCTGCGAGAAGTTCGTTTGCGTTAGTCCCGGGTTGACGACGAGGACGCCGATGCCGACCAGAGAGAGTTCGGCACGAATCGCCTCGCTCCACCCGGCCAACGCGAACTTGCTCGACGCGTAGAGTGCTCGGGCCGGCAAGGCGCGCCGCCCCATGACCGACGAGACGTTTACGATGAGCGGTTGCCGGCCCGTTTTGAGATCGGGGATGCAGAGACGGGTCAATTCGCAGAGGCCGAAAAAATTGACATCGAATATCTGCCTCAACGTTGCCGGTTTCGAATCCATGAAGTGGCCGGTCGCCCCGATGCCCGCATTATTCACCAGCACGTCGAGTCCGCCGAACCGTGCCCTCACCGTTTCGACCATCGCCGTGCGGTCGGCCGGATCGGTCACGTCTGCCACGACGGGTTCAATCGTTCCCCCTGCATCCCGAACTTCACGGGCCAGGTCGTCGAGCAACTCCTTCGACCGGGCCGCGGCGACGACTTGGCAGCCCCGCCGGGCCGCGACGCAACACAATGCCCGGCCGATCCCCTGCGACGCACCGGTGACGAGTATGCGCTTCCCGTTCAGATCCCGTCGCGGCATCGAGTTCTCCCGAGCGATTCTCTGGGTGCCTTTTCTACGGGGACGTATCCTGACCGCAACCGTCCGGAGATAACCCGTGTCGACGACCGCCTTTGTCAACGCCGCACTGATTTTTCCCGAACGGGTGGAGCGCGATGGCGTCCTCGTCGTCCGCGACGGCCGGATTGATTCGTGCGGCCCGATTCCCCCGGGGACGAACCTCATCGACATCGGTGGGAAATACCTTTCGCCCGGCTTTGTCGATTTGCACGTTCACGGCGGAGATGGTGCCGACTTCATGGACCAGACGGCCGAGGCATTTCGAGCCGTCTGCCGGTGCCACGTTCGCCATGGCACCACTTCGTTGACGCCGACCAGTACCGTTTCGACCGTTGCCGACTCCTTGCGTTTCCTCGAACTTTGTGACGTACTTTTCGAAACCGACACCGGCGGGGCTCGCGTCCTCGGCGGACATTTGTACGGGCCCTACTTCGCAAAACCGGCCCGGGGGTGTCACCCGTCGCTCGACTTCCTTACCCCGTCTCCGGACAACTGGGAGCCTTACTTGCGGCATGCGGGCCGTGGGTTGGTGACGCTCACACTCGCACCCGAACTTCCTGATGTTTTTCCGCTCGTTCGGGCGTGCGTCGCGGCCGGAGTTCGCGTCAACATCGGTCATTCGCACGCCACGTTCGAGCAGGTCGAGTCCGCGGTGAAGGCCGGAGCGGGTCATGTCGATCACCTGTTCTGTGCCATGTCGGATCGAGCGAGACTTCGGCAGGCTCAGGCCTTTCCGATGCGGGCTGGGGTGATGGAAGCGACCCTTGCGTTCGATGAACTGAGCACCGAAGTCATCGCCGACGGCTGGCACTTGGCCGATTCGCTGCTCCGCGTCGCGTACACGATCAAAGGACCGGATTCCCTCGCGATCGTTTCCGACGCCATGCGCGCCGCGGACTGCCCGGACGGGGAATACTGGTTCGGTCCGAAGGAATCCGGCGCTCTCATCCGCCGGCGGGGGGAGGTCGGCGTCACGCTCGACGGCACCGGCCTGGCGTCGGGGGTGATGGGACAGGATCACGGACTGCGGGTCATGAACCGTGCGACCAACGCCCCGCTGCCCGAGTTGATTCGCATGCTATCCCTGACCCCAGCTCGCATCCTCGGCCGGGACGACGAGATCGGGAGCCTAACGGTCGGGAAGCGGGCGGACCTTGTCCTCCTGAGTGAAGAATTACACGTGGAACAGGTCTATGTCGGCGGCCGCCGTGTCGGCTAAAAGTCTCCGCCTCCCTCTTCCACCGCGGCCGGGATGCGCTCGTTCGCCGCGGCACGCCAGGTCTCGTCCAGCCGCTCGGCCAGGCTGTCCCAGTCGTACCGCTTCGTTACCGTACGACGGCCCTCCTCGGCCGCGTCCCGGGCTTCTTCGGGCCGTCGGACGGCGTCGATGACGGCCGGAGCCAAGTCCGAGAATTCAGTGCATACGGCCAGATGGCGGCCCGGCACGAGGTGCAAACCCTCGGCCCCCACCCGGCTGCTGACCACGGGCGTGGCCGTGGCCAAAGCCTCGAGAATCTTGAGCCGCGACCCGCCGCCAACACGGAGTGGGATGACCATCACGCCGCAACTGTGCAGGAAAGGTCGCACGTCCGGCACGTCCGGATACAGCTTGACCCCGGTGGTCGCTGCCACCTTCTGCTTCAACCACCCCGGCGGGTTTCGACCGACGATATTCGCGGTGACCCCCGGCACGGCCGCCTGCACCTTAGGCAGAAGAATCTCCAAAAGCGTTCGGACCGCGTCCAGATTCGGTCGCCAGTCGAGACTGCCCAGAAACAATAGTTTCTTCGCGTCCCGCTCTACGTCCCGCTGCGGCGTGAAGTAGTCGACGTCCACCCCGTTGTCGACCACGTCCACTTCGTCGATGCCGAACCGGTCCGCGATGAGGCGGGCGTCCGCGTCGCTCACGGCCACGACCCGCGTCGCGTTGGAATACGTCCACTGCTCGAACGACTCGAATTTCACCCATTGCTGTCGCGTGTACCACTTCTTCACGGGGTTCGGCTCGGTGTCGGTGTACCGCTGCCATATTTGCGATTCGACATTGTGGGCCATCACGACCCACGGTACCCGGGGCAACCGTTTCCCCAACCCCACCCGCAGCACCTCGGCGTACGGCGTCCACTCGCAGTGCCAGCAGTCGAACCGCCGGTCTTTTTCCAGCCGCCGAACCGCCCGGGCCAGGTCTCGGCTCGAATGCGATTCCACCGAGTACGGCAACGACGACAGGAGGTTCCCCGCCAATCGGGCATAAAACCCCGGTCCGGCTTTCCGTTGCACACTCCGGTCTACCACGACTGTTTCGATTCCGAGCCGCCGAAACTCCGTTTCGGCCCGGTCCGACTCGGCGGCGTCGCCGTTCCGGTGACATATCAGCGTCACCCGGTGCCGTTCGGCCATGCGCTTCAACAGGTTCCAGGTCCGAATACGCTTGCCGGAGGTGGGCGGAAACGGTAATTCTTCGTCCAGCACGGCCACCTGAAGCGGGCGCATCGAAATCCCTTTCGACGACGGATTGTCGGACCGGCATTCTGCCAGACCGGCCGGGGGTCCGCAACCCGGACTGGGAACCTCCACCCATGTGGACGGGGTTAGCAGTACTTTACCGTACATGGATCTTGCAACGTTCCACCGGTTATTAACCGCGGACGGCCAAGCGGCCCTGGCCCTAGCGGCCGACCCGCTGCCGAACGAAGCCTCGCTCCTATCCCACCTCGAACGGCTGCGGAAACATTTCGACGCGGACCTCGCCCGGGCCGCTTTGGAAACCGTCCTCTTGCGGGCCCGTGCCGTGAACAAATTTGCCCGCTCGGCGGAGATGTTTTTCACGCGGGAATCCCTGGAACAAGCGTCCGGCGAAATCGTTTCGGCCTACCGGGCCGGCCGATTCCTGCCGTTCGGTACCCTCGCCGACCTCTGCTGCGGCATCGGCGGGGACGCGATCTCCCTCGGATCGGCGGGGCGAACCATCGTCGCGTTCGAAATCGATCCGGTCCGGGCTGCCATGGCGGAAGCGAATCTACGGGTGAACGGCATTCCGGCCGAGGTCCGCGTCGCCGACGTGCTGACAGCCGATGTGTCCGAATTTGCGGCCGCCTATTGCGACCCGGGCCGGCGGGCCGAGGGCCGGCGGTTTCTGTCCGTGGCCGACTACATTCCGCCACCGCACGTCGTCGTTGCCCGCTTACCGTCCGATTTCCCGCTCGCGTTCAAGCTCGCCCCCGGCGTTCCCGTCGCAGACGCCATCGGCCTCGGCGGCGAAGTCGAGTTCCTGTCCGTGCACGGCGAACTCAAGGAATGCGTCGCCTGGCTCGGCCCGCTCCGCACCACCGCCCGCCGGGCGACCGTCCTCCCGGGCGGCGAAACGCTGGCCGCCGACTCCTTGCCGGAACCCGCGGCTGTTGCGCCGATCCGAGACTTCTTCTTCGTCCCCGATCCGACCCTCGTCCGGGCCGGGCTGGAGGACCTGTTCGCGGTCAACCGCGGACTGACCCGGTTTCACCCGAGTATCGCCGGGCTGACGGGCGACACTCCCGTGTCGTCGTCGTTCGTCGCCACGTACCGCGTCGAGGCGGTGCTGCCGTTCCACGCGAAGAAATTGGGGGGGTGGTTGAAGGGGCGGGAGATTGGTCGCGTCACGCCCGTAAAGTGCGGGGCGGACGTCGACACCGACGCCATGCTAAAAGGGTGGAAACTGACCGGCGACGAACACCGGTGGGTGATTCTGACCCGGACGCCGAAGCAGACCGTGGCCGTGGTGGCGGAGCGGGTGGCGTGATCAATCGGGCCGCCACGGAGTGCGGCCCCTATTTGTCGTCCGCGGCCTTGGCCGTCGGTTTCTTCGTCGAACTGGCCCGGTAGACCCAGTTTTCGCCGCCGAGGCCTTTGTTGTCGTCGATCTTGATGTCGTCGATCCGCGGGTCCTTGTCGTCGGTCGGCTTGAAGAAGTCGAGTTTCAGCGTTTTCCGTTTGATGATGATCGTGCCGTCTGCGGCCGTGTCTTCGTAGATGCCGTTCGATAGACCACTGACGTAAATGCTGAACCGGTTCACCTTCCCGATTTTCTCCGGCACCGCTTCCCACACCGCCACGCCCGTGACCGCGTTCGGGAACGAATCGGGCTTGGTCAGCGGAATCTTGTTCCGGGTGATTTCGATCGTACTTTTGAGGCGGAGAGCCCCGGTTTTGTCTTCGATCACCCGGATCTGCTTCAGTGCGGCCGGCCGGGGCTCGTCGAGGAAACTGCCCGTCAGGTCCGGGTCCTTCGCCACCAGTTCGAATTCCGGAACGATCTGCTGCGGGTTGTCCGACTTGTTCCAGACCTGGAAGACCATGTACCAGACCCGCGTCTTCCCCTTGCCCGGAATGTCGAGGGTGACAATCCGCGGCGGGTAGTAGCCGAAATTCAGCGTCCAAACGTCCGGCTTGTCGTTCGGGATGCCGATCGGTTCGACGGTGCGGAAGGTGGACCCCGAATCCTGGGCGAGGGCGGCCGAGGCCGCGGCCACCGCGATCACCGCCGACCATATCCCGCGTGTCGAAAAGGTCATGCGCGCACCCCGCCGGGGACCGGTGACTGGACACGTTGACCCTACCCGGCAACGGGGCCGGCATCAAGTGGCAGGCGGTTTTTCGTGGGGTCGCGCGGGGCGGACCGGCTGGCACGACCGGACGCGGCGGGCCGGCTGTAACGGTCCGGCGGAAGAAATCGACGGTGCCCCTTCGGCCGGCGTCGGGTAAGATTCGCCCGGGGACGGCCACCGCCCGTCCCCCGTGCGACCGGCCGGCGGACCGGTTGCAGCCGACGAATTCCATTCCGCCGGGAGGGCCGGACCGATGCTGCCTCGTTCCGCGCAACTTCGGGGGTTGATCGCCCTCGGGGGTTGGTTGTGTGTCTCGTCCGTTTCGAATGCGTCCGATTGGCCGCAATGGCGGGGGCCGACCCGCGACGGCCGATGGATGGATACCGGTTTGCTGGAAACGTTCCCGAAAGACGGGCCGAAGGTCGTTTGGAAAAAGCCGCTCAACCCCGGCTACAGCGGGCCGGCCATCGCCGGGGGCAAGGTCTACGTCTGCGACCGGATCGCCGGCGCGGTCGAGAACGATAAACCACAGCCCAAGGGGGGCATCCCGGGTAAAGAACGCGTTCTCTGCCTCGACTTCAAAACCGGCGAAAAAGTTTGGGAACACGTCTACGACTGCCTGTACGAACGGGTGAGCTTCCCGAGCGGCCCGCGGACCACGCCCGTGGTGGACGGCAACCGCGTCTATACGCTCGGGGCGATGGGCGACATTTTTTGCCTGGATGCGACGACCGGTAAGCCGGTCTGGACGCTGAACCTGAGAAAGGAGTTCTCCACCAAGGCGCCCGTCTGGGGCTTCGCCGCCCACCTGCTTGCGGACAAGGAGCGGCTTTACACACTCGTAGGCGGACCCGATTCGGCCGTGGTCGCGTTGGACAAGGCCACTGGGAAAACCGTTTGGAAGGCACTGACGTCTCAGGAGGTCGGTTATTCGCCGCCCGTGCTCGTCGAGGCCGGCGGGGTGACGCAGCTCGTGGTCTGGCTCTCGGACGAGGTGGCCGGTCTGAACCCGAAAACCGGGGAGGTGTATTGGAAGGAAAAGCACCCCGCGGTGGGGATGAAGCAGATGCGACCGGCCGTCACCATCACGACTCCGTGCGTCCATGACGGCGTCGTCTACGTGTCGAGCGCCTATGACGGAGCATTGGCGATCAAGCTCGCCAGCGACAAGCCGACCGCGTCGGTCCTCTGGCGGGCCGAGAAAAACTACCCCAAAACGCCCGAAAAGCTGCCCACCCTGATGAGTACGCTGCTCGTGAAGGACGGGTACCTTTACGGCATCGGGGCCGAAGACGGTGACGTCATCTGCGCCAAGGCCGACTCCGGCGAAACCGTCTGGACCAACCTCGGCCTGTTCGGAGGCAAGAAGGCTTTGTTCGGCTCCGCCTTCTGGGTCGAAGCCGAGGGCCGGCAGTACTGCTTCACCGACCAGGGGGACCTGGTCGTGCTCGACCTGAATCCGAAGGGGTACAAGGAACTCGGCCGGGCCCACGTCATCGACCCGAGCCAGGGTGCGCGGGGCCGAAAGGTCGTCTGGGCCCACCCCGGCTGTTCCGACAAGTGCATGGTCGTGCGGAACGACAAGGAGATCGTCTGCGTCAGCCTGGCGAAAGAGTGACAACCCCTCCCCCGACCCCTCCCCGAAGCGGGGAGGGGAGTGGATTTTCTCCCCCTTCCCTCTTTGGGAAGGGGGTTGGGGAGGTAGGTCGAACGAGCAGCGAACATGCCCCACGTCCTCACCGGCCTCGACGTTGTCCGGCGGGAGGGTTTCGCCCGATTCCGTGGCAAGCGGGTCGGGCTGGTCACTCACCCGGCAGCCGTTTCGTCCACAGGCCCGATTAGTCCTGGGCCGCTTTACCAATCCGCCGAAGACCTTTTCGCTGCTCACACCAATCTCGCCACCCTCTTCGGCCCCGAGCACGGGTTCACGGGCGAGGCTCAGGATCTCATCCCGATTGTCGATGGGAATCGTTCCGCGGGCCCCCGTCGCATCAGCCTCTACGGCGACACGTTCGCCAGCTTGAAGCCCGTTCCCGAACAACTGAGTGGCCTCGAAGTATTGGTGATAGATCTTCAAGACGTCGGCAGCCGGTACTACACCTTTCAGGCAACGATGCTCTTCTGCATGGAGGCCGCAGCCGAGATCGGATTGCCCGTCGTCATTCTCGACCGCCCCAACCCCATAGGCGGCGACCTCGTCGAAGGTCCGGGAATCCACCCCGGATTCGAGAGTTTCGTCGGCCCCCACCCGATCCCCATCCGCCACGGGATGACGATGGGCGAACTCGCCCGGCTCTACAAAGCGGAACGGGTACCAGGAGTTGATCTCACGGTCGTCCCCTGCGAGGGGTGGCAGCGGGGCGAGCGGTGGGAGTGGGTTCTCCCACCCAGCCCGAACATGCCGACGGGGAAGACGGCCCTCGTCTACCCCGGGATGTGCCTCGTCGAGGGAACCAACTTGAGCGAGGGGCGCGGCACGACGCGGCCGTTCGAGTACGTCGGGTTTCCCGGCGTCGATTCGCAGGCGGTGGCCGATTGGGTGAACGAATGCTCCTTCCCCGGATTTCATTGCCTGCCGGTCACGTTCCGCCCCACCTTTCAGAAGCACGGCGGTATTTCGTGCGGCGGCATTTTCCTTCACGTGACGGTTGACGACGTTTTTCGTGCGGTGAAGACGGGCCTGCTCGTCATCATGGCCTTCCGCGACATCCTCGGCGATCAGTTCCGCTGGCGGACCGAGCGGTACGAATTCGTCGACCACATCCCGGCCATCGACCTCCTCTTCGGCAGCGACCGGGAACGGCTCGCCGTCGAAGCCGGGAAGGGGTACTACGACGTCGTCGCCCCCTGGGCCGGAGAAGCTGCCGCCTTCCGGGTCCGCCGCCAGCCGTACCTTCTCTATCAGTAACGCGGCCGCTTCTACTGCGGCATATTGATCGGCATAATAGCCCCAGTCCGCGAAGATAATACGCACCGCCGCTTCGAACGCCCGCCGGGCATCACCCGAAGCCAACTCGTCATTAAGGAACGCCCGATCCAACACGGCACCGACTCCGAATTGTGTAATTAAGTCCATTAAGTACGGCCGTACCATTAGTACGGGTGGACAGATGACGAAGTCAAGCGTTAAGATTGTAAAACTGTATATTTCGGAAAAGGTAGTGGAGCATGCGCCGCAAACGACCCCGCCAATACAGTCTCGTACGATTCCGGTTCGATGATATCGACCTGAAATGTCACGGCGACTACCCATTCACACGGAAGGGCGCGTACGTCTTTTTCGGAGAGATTCCCAACATGCCGGGGCATTGCGTGGTGTCCGATCACAGTACAGGGCAACTCTTCTCGGGGTATCACACTGAGAATTTTGCGGAAATCTCGGCCGACGAAACCTGAGATGAAGACTCTGGTTTCTTTCCGGCCCCAACG
>DASXPC010000039.1:0-2066 GCA_036493815.1 Fimbriiglobus sp.
GGTTTCTCGTCCTGGCTCTGGGCCGCTGGCATCACCGGCGAATCACCAAGAACAAAACGCGGACGCCCAATCTCGGAAGCCGCACACTCTATTACCCAGTAAACAGGCAGCCTGAAGTTGTCGCGTCCGGCGAGAAGTCTCTATTTCCTTGGCCATTTTCCCACTCATGTAACTGGCATCGCCGCACCGGTCGTACATTACCGTTTTGCGACCTCCGAGGATTCTGACGCCATGCCGCGCGTTTTGATTTGCGACAAGCTCGAATCGGCCGGTATCGATCTCTTAACCCGTGCCGGCATCGAAGTGGACAACCGGCCGGGGCTTTCGGGCGACGCACTTCGCGACGCACTCCGGGCGGCGGACGGGGCGGTCGTTCGGTCCGGCACGCGGATTACGGCGGAACTGCTCGAAACGCCGGGTCGGTTGAAGGCGGTGGCTCGCGCCGGGGTTGGGGTGGATAACATCGACGTGCCGGCGGCGACGCGGAAGGGCGTGGTGGTGATGAACACGCCGGGCGGGAACACCGTGTCGGCGGCGGAGCACACGATCGCACTGTTGCTGGCAACAGCCCGACACGTGGCGGCGGGCGACGCGGGGATGAAGGCGGGCAAGTGGGACCGCGGCAAATACGTCGGCACGCAGGTGACCGGCAAGACGCTCGGCGTCCTCGGCCTCGGCCGCATCGGCCGGGAAGTCGCCCAACGCGCCATTGGCCTCGGCATGACCGTCCGCGGGTTCGACCCCTTCGTCACCCCGGACCGGGCCGCCGAACTCGGCTTCCAGGCCGCCCCGTCGCTCGACGACCTGCTGCCGAAATGCGATTTCCTCACCGTCCACACCCCGCTCACCGACGAAACCCGCGGCCTTATCGGGGCGAAGCAACTGGCCCTGCTGCCGAAGCATGCCCGGGTGCTGAACGTCGCCCGCGGCGGGATCATCGACGAGCAGGCACTGGCCGATGCACTGAAAACTGGCGTCATCGCGGGGGCGGGAATCGACGTCTATTCCACCGAGCCGCCCCCCGCCGGACACCCGCTCCTTTCCGCCCCGAACATCGTGCTCACGCCCCACCTCGGTGCGTCCACGGTCGAGGCTCAGGAATCCGTCGCCCTTGAAGCGGCGCAACTGCTGGCCGACTTTCTCCTCCGCGGCGTCGTCTCCAACGCCGTCAACATGGCCGCGGTGGACCGGGCCGAACTGGACGAACTCAAACAATACGTCGAACTCGCCCGCCGGCTCGGCCTCTTGCAAACGCAGATGGCCCAGGGGGCGATCCGCAAGGCGACGCTCACATATAAGGGCGAACTGGCGGGGAAGAAAACCCGTCTGCTTACCGCGGCGTTCACGGCGGGCTTACTCGAAGGACACGTCGAGGGGGTGAACCTGGTAAACGCGGAACTGGTGGCGCGGGAGCGGGGGATCGAGATCGTCGCCGGGGCGAACCCGAAAAAGGGGGATTTCGCCTCGGCGATGCAGTCGGACGTGGAGACGGAGAAGAAGACCTACACCGCGGCCGGGACGTTGTTCGGCGACCAGTACCTTCGCCTCGTGCAACTCGGGCCGTACCGGATGGAATCGCTCCTCGACGGCACGCTGCTCGTCTTCACCCACCACGACGTGCCCGGCCTCATCGGGTTCGTCGGCACGGTGTTCGGCCGGCACGGGGTGAATATCGCGTCGATGACGGTGGGCCGGCAGACCCCCGGCGGCGAAGCGATCGGCGTATTGAACCTCGACGCGGTGCCGCCGGCCGCGGCCCTGGCGGAACTGACCCACCCGCAGATATCGAGCCTTACCGTGGTCAAGATGCCAAAGGCCGGCGATGCACCGGGGTGGTTGGGATAGTCCCCGGACCGCGGGCGGCCCGCCCGCTCTTATTGGGAGGCAGTGGATCCCGCCAGAAGAGCGGCCGGGATGGCCGCGGTCCACAAAACGTCAATACTCCGTCAGCAACTTCGTTCCGTCCGCGGCGAACCAGCCTTGGCCATCGATTTGATAGACGCCGTCGGTTGCCGCCGCAAGGTATTGCACGGCCGCTTCGAGTGCCCGTTCGACGAGAACTTCGT
>DASXPC010000040.1:0-6125 GCA_036493815.1 Fimbriiglobus sp.
TTGGCTCTACCGTCGAGTTTTGGGCTACTTCCTCTGGATGAGCCGGCTCAGCTTGCAGACGCGATGGGTGATCATCCTCGGTTTGCTCGTGATTCAGCAGATCGTGGCGTCGATCAGTCGCACCCATCCGGACCTGAGGCCGTTTCTGGAACCGCTGCTCATCGCTTATGTCGCCTTTGCCCTGACCACGTGGACGGCCGCGCCACTTTCCAATCTTTTCCTTCGGTTGAACCGGTACGGCCGATTTGCCCTGTCGCGGGACCAGCGGCGGGCGTCGAATTGGGTCGGCGGGTTCGTCTTGCTCGCACTCGGCGGCGTCGGCTGGGGATTTTTCGCTCCGGCCGCTTACGCCTGGCTCGGCTGGCCCGTCGCCCTCTCCTTCATTATTCTCCTGATGCCCGTGGCTGCAACCTTCGCCTGCCCCGTAGGCTGGCCGAGAAAGTGGATGACGGTTTACACGGTCGGCATGGTCGGACTGGTGGCCACCGCAGTTACCCTAATCGTCTCGGCCATCTGTTTGGACAAAACAGACGGCAAGACTGCCGTTGAGAATGTAGACTTGGGTCTCGAACTCGTACGAGCCAATACCTGGGCCGGGCTCGGATCATCCTTCCTGGCGAATTGGCTCATGAGCGTGAGGCCGCGGTTGTAGAATCCGTGGTTGAATTGAACGAATGGGCTTGAAGAGACGGGAACATTCTTGGTTCAAAGTTTGCAGTTATTCAGAGCGTAAAGTTTATTTCACGAACCGCAAACGTACGTCAGAACAACTCGTCGAAATTAAAACCAGTTTGCACACGTGTTTTCCGCTTCCACGCGCATCGTATTCTAAAGTTGACTCTGCCAGTGCTAATTTTCTGCCAACCGGTTCAATTTGTGCGTCCACTGAATGAATGCGATTCGCCGCGGGATAAGTCGCCTGATATTCGCGTCTGCGACGATTTACGTTGCGGCGGCAGTGATCGTCATTTCGGGACTCGTCTGTCTCATCGGTCGGTGGGTCGAGCGGCCGATCCATCTCGGCAGTGCAACTCCTAACGTTCTAATGTCTCCCGGTATCGCCGCCGGTCTAATCTTTGCCGGTGCGTCGTTGGGCCTGGCCCGATTTCGCCGTGACGACACGCGTTTTCGTCGAACCGCGACGGCTTTGGCTGTGATCGCCTGCTTATTCGGATTCTTTACCGCAGTCCGCTTTTTCACAAACGCGAGTATCGATCCATACCGGTTAGTTTTTGCGGGGGCGTGGGACTCAGGCCGAACGTCCTTTCTGGCCGGCCTCTTTCTCTTCCTCTCGGGCCTCGGCCTGGCAACGGTTAACCTGACACCCGCCCGATGCCCGCAGCCGGGCCAGGCGTTTGCCCTCCTGGTCCTGCACGGCGTTGCACTCGTTCTCCTTGGACACGTATTTCAGAATCCGGCCCTTTTCCGCATGACGTCCCTGTCAGAGGCCGGTATCGGCTTTCCCCTGGCCGTTCTGTTCGCCTTTCTGGCGACGGGCCTCCTCGTCGCCCGTCCCGACATCGGGTTCACGGCGATTTTGTCGAGCAACACGGCCGGCGGGATCGTGGTCCGCCGTCTCCTGCTGGCTCCGATTCTTATCCCGCTCGCGGTGGTCGGCGTCACATACGGCCTCGGTAAGGCCGGGGTCCGGATTGACACGGACGTGTCGAAGTGGCTCATTCTGTTCGTTTACTTCCTGTTCTTTACGGCCATCATCTGGTGGATCGGGACGACGGTCGTTCGTCTCGATCGGACGCAGCGACGGGCCGAAGCGGAGGTCCGTGACCTCTACGACCTTGCACCTTGCGGATACCATTCGGTGCAACCAGACGGCACGATCATTGCAATCAACCGGACGGAATTAAGGTGGTTGGGGTACGACGCCGTAGACGTCATCGGAAAAATTCGGTTCGTCGACCTTCTCCGCCCTGAAAGCCGTGAGACGTATCGCGCGGCCTTCGAAAAGCTGAAGGCCGTCGGTGAAGTCGCCAACGTCGAAATCGACCTGGCCCGGAAAGACGGGACCGCCCTAACCGTCCTGGCGAGTTCGTCTGCCTTCCGGGACGAAGTCGGTCGGTATCTATTCAGCCGCACGACGTTGACCGACGTGACCGAGCGGAAGCGGGCCGAAGCGAGTGCCCTTCTGTTCGCGGACGTGGCCCGGAATATTCCCCTCGGCGTCCTGATCTATCGACTCGATCCCGCTGGCGACCCGCCGGTCCTTCGCGTGTTGTCCGCCAACCCCGAAGCGTCCCGCCTGCTCGGCGTTTCCCTCGACGAGGCTGCCGGACAGACGGTCGCCGCCGTGTTCCCGGCGATTCCCGACGAACAACTGAGGCGATACGAGACGGTCGCCGCGACGGGCGTGGCCGACGACCTCGGCGAATTTCGGTACGGGGACGAACGCGTAGCCGACCGGTGGTGGTCGGTGCAGGCCTTCCCACTCCCCGACCGGTGCGTGGGAGTTGCTTTCCGCGACGTGTCCGTCCGGAAGCAGGCCGAGGCCGAGGTCGCTCGACTGAACGTGGAATTGGAGGACCGGGTACGGATCCGAACGGCGGAGTTGGCCGAGGTTAACCAGGACCTTGTGCAGAAGAATGCTGAAAACGAGATGTTCGTTTACAGTGTGTCCCACGACCTCCGCTCGCCTCTCGTCAATCTCCAGGGATTCAGCAAGGAGTTGGACAAGGCGGGTCGAACACTCGGGACGCTGTTCGAGGAACCTGAGGTTCCCGAACCGATCCGCGACCGCGGGCGGGAATTATTGGCGGGGAAGTTCGCCAAGTCGGTCGGTTTCATCCAAACGGCGGTCCTGCGTCTGAGCGGAATCATCGACGCTTTGCTCCGATTGTCTCGGGCTGGGAGGGTCGAGTACCGCTGGGAGGTGGTCGACGTGTCCCACGTCGTCGGCCGGGTGGTTACGGCCATGCACGCGACGGTTGTCGAAAAAGGCGCCATCGTGAATGCCAACGGCCTCCCCCCGGCCTGGGGAGACCAGTCGGCGGTCGAACAAATCTTCGCGAACCTGATCGGCAATGCACTCGCCTACCTCGACCCATCCCGACCGGGCCGAATCGAAGTCGGATACCTTCCCGCCGGACCGGATGAGAAGGCTCAGACCTACTTCGTCCGGGATAATGGCCTCGGCATTCCGGAAACTCACCAGGCCAAGATCTTTCAGGTCTTTCAGCGAGCTCACCCCAGTGTGGCCAAGGGGGAAGGTCTGGGGTTGGCGATCGTCTCTCGGGTGGCCGAGCGGCACCGGGGGCGGACCTGGGTCGAATCCCGGGCGGGCGAGGGAAGCACGTTTTTTGTCAGCCTACCCGTACCGCCGAATGCGAACGGACCGTCCACACCCGCCGATCCGTGCGGGAACGTTTCGGAGGCGGCGTCATGACCGAACAATTGGTGATTCTGATGGCCGAGGACGACGACGGGCACGCCTTCCTCGTCCAGGAGAACTTGCGGGAAGCGGGGATTGCGAATCCCATCATACACGTCCGCGACGGACAGGACGCGCTCGACTTCATCCGCCGGGCCGGAGCGTTTGCCGACCGGACCCCATCCGGCTCGCTCCTCCTCCTCCTCGACCTCAACATGCCGCGTATCGGGGGGGAAGAAGTCTTGCGGCAGTTAAAGGCCGACCCGCACTTCGACCGGATCCCGGTGATCGTACTAACAACGACCGACGACCCGCGTGAGGTCCGGCGGTGTTACGAACTGGGATGTTCGAGTTACATAACAAAACCGGTCGAGTACGACCGGTTCGTCGAGGCCGTCCGCCGGCTCGGCCTGTTCCTGTCCATAGTTCAAGTTCCCCGCGAGAACGACCGTCAAGGTTAGGAGGTCGCGAATGGCAGACGATACTCGGCCGGTCGTGCTCGTCGTTGAAGACGACCCGGGCATTGCGGAACTGGAAAAAGACCGCCTCCAGGAAGCCGGCTACGGTAGTCTCGTCGCCGGAACGGCGGACGAGGCGATTGCCCACCTGCGGGCCACTCATGTCGATTTGATTCTGCTCGACTACCGCTTGCCCGGGGCGGAAAACGGGCTGGACTTTTACGCCCGCGTCAAGGCGGCCGGGTACGACCTGCCGGTCATCCTGGTGACCGGGTATGGAAACGAAGCCACCGTCATTCAAGCGTTGCGGACGGGCGTCCGGGATTTTGTGACCAAATCGGTCGAGTATTTGGACTACCTGCCGGAGGCGGTGGAGCGAGTGCTAAGGCAAGTGCGGACCGAGCACCAGCTTGCGGAATCGGAGGCCCGACTGGTGGGGGTTATCGAGTCGGCGACCGATGCGGTGATCGTCACGGAGGACGACGGACGAATCAGCTTGTTCAACCCGGCCGCCGAGCGGATGTTCCGGTGCCCCGCGGAGCAGGCACTCGGCCGTGAGTTCACGGAATTCATTCCCGAAAACCCTTCCTCCGCGATCACATACGATCTCTCGACCGACACGGACTTCCCGGTCTTGCCGCGGTTTTACCAGGGGCGAACCGGCACGCGTCCGGACGGGTCGACGTTCCCCGCGGAGGCGTCCGTATCCATCGGCCGGGCGAATGGTCGCCGGTTTACGGCCGCCGTTATCCGGGACGTGACGGAACGGCAACGATTGGAAGAGCAGTTCCGGCAAGCCCAGAAAATGGAAGTGATCGGTCAACTGGCCGGCGGGGTGGCCCACGACTTCAACAACTTGTTGACCATCATTAATGGGTACAGCGACCTACTCATCGATCAACTCCCCGAGGGCCCGTCGCGGGACCTTCTCGATGAGATCCGCCGGGCCGGCGAACGGTCGGCGGGCCTCACCCGTCAACTCCTTTCATTTAGCCGGAAGGAAATCGTCACGCCCAAAGTTGTGAACCCCAATGCGGTCATCCGCGACGTCGAGAAGATGCTTCGCCGCATCATCGGGGAAGACGTTCGTTTCGTCACTGCCCTCAACGCCAAAGAATCCGTCCGGGTCGACCCGGGACAACTCGAACAAGTCCTCATGAACCTTTCGGTCAATGCCCGGGACGCAATGCCCAGCGGAGGCACTCTGACCATTGAAACATTCGATGTGGTACGGCACGGAGGCAAGGTCGGGATCGCCGTGGGCGACAGCGGAACCGGAATGACGGAAGAAATAAGGAGCCGAATCTTTGAACCGTTCTTCACCACAAAAGGGGTGGGGAAAGGTACGGGATTAGGACTCGCCGTGGTTCACGGGGTCGTTACCCAAAGCGAGGGAACGATCGAAGTGGAAAGTGTTCTGGGCGCGGGAACGACGTTTCGGCTGTTTTTCCCTGCAGTGTCCGGTGAAAATACACCGGTCGCCAAACCGAAGGGCTTGCGGGCACTCCCCCGGGGGACCGAAACGATCCTGCTGGTGGAAGACGAAGATGCTGTCCGGGTATTGGCGAAGTTCATTCTTCAATCGAACGGGTATACCGTACTGGACGCGGCCGATGGGGCCGAGGCGATCCGCATGGCCGCATATCATGACGGGGCGATCGACCTGTTGTTGACGGACGTCATCATGCCGGAAATCGGAGGTCGGGAAGTCGCCGATCGTATCATAATCGGGCGGCCCCGACTGAGAATCATGTACCTTTCCGGATACAACGACGACTCCGTCGTCCGAAGTGGGATTGCCGCCGAACGGGTCCACTTCCTGCAAAAGCCGTTCACCGCAGCCATTCTCGCGGAAAAGGTGCGTGCCGTATTGGACGGGGAAGAACACAATCCCATCTCGGATCGGTGTCTCGACTCGCTGGCAAATTGGGCGTTAGCACGGGCGTTCTGACAGCCAAAGCAAGTGTTGAATTGAGTTCCCAACTTTCGAAATTGTCGGTCCCGGAAGAGAGAGGTGTCAATTCCTTTAGTGCGTTGTATTTTCGTAAATTTATATTAATTCCACACTTACGTTCTCAACGTTTTTTCCGTAACTATCAAACGACTGCAGGGTCAGCGCACTTCGAAGGCCTTGCGCCATATGGGGATTAGGGTTCTAGTCTGGGGTCGTCACGGAGGACGACCGGTGGCCGCCGTCCCGACCCGCGTTGCATTTTCGGGGTCTCCCGCATCCTTGGTGCAGAATTCGTCGTAACCGACTACCCGAATTCAGGATGGACGATTTG
>DASXPC010000041.1:0-4250 GCA_036493815.1 Fimbriiglobus sp.
GCGACGTCCACGAGCGGCAGGATTTCGTCCCGGTACTGCACGACCTTCCGACCCCCGGATCGTTCGAGGGCCGCGCGCGGAAATTCTTCCAGCCGGGAGACGAGGGTGAGCGGAACGGCCATCCGTTCGCCGCCGGTGGTCACAAAGATCAAGAGGGGCGCACCAACGGCGGTCGAACGACCGGCGTCCGAGTTGGATTTCGCCGCGGTCCGCCCGGAGGTTTCCGCAAGGATGTTCGCCCCGTGGGCCAGCCCGACCACGTCCAGGATCAGCGCCACTCGGCCGTCCCCCATGATTGTGGCCCCGGCGAACGCCGTAACCCCCTTCAGTTGTTTCTGCAGCGGCTTCACCACGATCTCTTCAGTGTCGTGGATGGCATCGACGGCCAGCCCGAACGGCCGGTCGTCGGCCTGCAGAACGACGATGTGGACGTCCCCCCGTTTGCGGCCCGGGACCGCAAGCTCCAAGTGCTCGTCGAGAAAGACGAGCGGGAGCAGGTTTTCGCGAAGCCGGTAGACCGGAGCACCGTGAAAAGACTCGATCCGCTTCGTTCCGCCGGCTTCCACTCGGACCAGTTCGAGCAGGCTGACCTGTGGAATGCAGAACCGCTCCCCGCCGCTCGTGACGGTGAGGGCAGGAATAATTGCCAGCGTGAGCGGAATCTTCATCCGGAGGGTTGTGCCTGCGCCCGGTCGACTGTCGAGGTCGACGGAACCGCCAATTTTTTCGATATTGGTCCGGACGACGTCCATGCCGACGCCGCGGCCGGAGAACTGGGTCACCTTGTCGGCCGTGCTGAAGCCGGGCAAGAACACGAGGTTCACCAGTTCCCGATCGGACATGCGGGCCGCGTCCTCGGCCGAGACGACTTTCAGCCGGACGGCCTTTTCTTTCACCCGCCTCGCGTCGATCCCGCCGCCGTCGTCGGTCACCTCGATCTGGACTTTGCCCCCCTCGTGGTAGGCACGGAGGAGCAGGCGGCCCTCTGCCGGCTTACCACTCTTCCCCCGTAGGTCCGGCGGCTCGATTCCGTGGTCCACCGCATTCCGGACGATGTGTGTGAGAGGGTCGCGGATCGCCTCAATGATGGTTTTGTCGAGTTCGGTTTCCTGGCCCTCGGTGTCGAGTCGGACTTGTTTGCCGCAGGCGACGGCCAGGTCCCGCACTACACGGGGGAACTTTCCCCAGACGGCGCCGATGGGTTGCATTCGGGTCTTCATCACGTTCGTCTGAAGTTCCGTGGTCAGCAGGTTAAGTCGTTGGACGGTGCCGAGGAAGGCGGTGTCGGTCTGGGAGGAGCTGAACTGCATGACCTGGTTGCGGGCGAGAACGAGTTCACCGACGATGGTCATGAGCTTGTCGAGAAGGCCGACGTCAATGCGGAGTGCCGAGTCGGTGACGGCAACCCGGCCGACAGAGGGGGTTTCGACCGGCACCGCCACGAGCGACAGCGACGCGGCGGCAGGGGGTGGCGGAGAGGCGACGACGACTGGCGGCTTCGGCGGTGCCACCGGCATTCCGGCCTTATCCCGAAGCCGGTCCAGTTCGGCGATCAGGGCGGAATAATCTCCGCTGCCCTCGCCACCGTCCTTTTCGACCGCGGCCAGGATTTGACGGACGGCGTCGACCACGCCCAACGTCGCCGTGGCGGCGGGGCGATCGAACGTTAATTCGCCAGCCCGGATCCGGCTGAGGAGGCTTTCGGCCGCGTGGGCCACCGACTGAAGTGTGGTCAGACCGATGAACCCGGCCGTCCCCTTGACGCTGTGCAAGGTGCGGAACACCCGGGCGAGGGTCTCCCGTTCCGTCGGGTCCTTCTCCAACGTGACGAGGTCGGTGTCGAGTTGGGCGAGGTTCTCTTGGGTTTCCAGGAGGAACTCACGGATCACGTCGTTCATGTCTTGCGCCGCCCCTCGCGGGGGTCATCGCCGTCCGTGAACGCGGATCTCCTATGCCGGGCCGGGCCGCGGCCTCAACCGAACAGCCGGTCCACGACCGGTTTCACGTCCGCCGCCGAAAACGCTTTGTCGAACACGGCCGCCACTCCCAACTGCCGGACCGGGTCGAGCACGACCGCGGCCGTCTCCGACGTGACCATCACGATCGGAATCCCGGCCGTCGCAGGATTTTGCCTCAGGTAACTAATAAGGGCGTACCCGTCCATGAGCGGCATGTTGTAGTCGGTCACGATCAGGTCGAACGGTTCACGGGTGGCAGCGGCGATGGCTTGGGCTCCGTCCGCCACCTCGACGAACCGGGCAAACCCCAACCCTTCCAGTACCATCCGCTCGTTGACCCGGGCGACGGTGCTGTCGTCGACAATCAGGACACGAAGAGTCGAGCGGTCTCTCTTCGACATCACTCCCGAATTCAGATCGCTCGAGGGCTTCAACCCTGCCAGACCCGTCAGTGACAGATCGGTCGTTTTCACGGCGATCGACTTTCCCGTGACGACGACCAACGCCTGAACGAGTTGTTCCTGCGTAAACGGCTTGGAGAGCAGGTGCACCCGGTTCAGGCGACTCAGCGTGCCCGGGTCGCTCCCGTCGGCCTCGCTGGTGATCAGGACGAACCCCGGCAGGTCGTTTTGGAATTCGTCGCGGATCCGCTTGGCCAACTCAACCCCGGTCATGTCGGACAGGTGAAGGGAACTGACGACGGCGTCCGGCTTATGCTCCCGGACGGCGGCGACGGCCGCGGCCCCGGTGCCGACCGCGGCCGCGGCGACCAACTCCTGCGCTTCCAGGTATTTCCGAATAATCCCCGCCTGCACCCGCGACGGTTCGACGATCACCACCGACAGCGGTACCGCGTTGGTGACAATCGTTTCCGACGGGATCTTGGTGTCCGGCTTGCCCACAGGCACCACGATTGGCGGATGTGGAGTGGAGGGTTTGACCCCCAGACTGGCCGTCACTCCCTCCAGCGCGGCGATCACGTCCGCCATCGAGGCGTAACGGTCGTCTTCACGCTTCGCCATCATCCTCTTGAACACGTCGTCCAGGTCCGGCGGAACGTCCGGCCGCTCGTCTCTCAGTGACGGGATCGGCGAATCCCGGTGCTTCAGGAGCACCTGCATGGCCGTTTTGCCCGAGTAAGGTGGCCGGCCGATGAGGAGGAAATGCAAGGTCGCCCCGAGCGAGTAAACGTCGGCCCGATGGTCCACAGTCGTGGAATCGACCGCCTGCTCGGGGGCCATGTAATCGACGGTGCCGAGCACGCCGCCCGCCTGGGTTAACCCGCTGGCGGCGGCCGAGGCGGCGTCCCCGGCGTTCAGACGGGCCAAGCCTAGATCGGTGACCTTCACCACACCGTTCGAATCACGGAGTAGATTCCCCGGCTTGATGTCCCGGTGGATGATCCCCTGGGTGTGTGCGAACCCCAGTCCGCGGGCCGCCTGCCGGATGCAATCGACGGCGGGGGTGATTCCGACCGGGTGATTGTTCTCGACGAATGCAATGAGGTCCTTGCCGTCCACGTACTCCATCACGAGAAAGTGTCCGATTTCAGCCTCGTCGGCGTCGTAGGCCATCACTACGTTCGGGTGGCCGAGCCGGGCAATGGTCTCGACCTCCCGCTGGAACCGCTGAATAAAATGCTCATCCTTGCAGAACTCGGCGGACAAGACCTTGAGGGCGACGATCCGCTTCATCCGCCGGTGGCGGGCCTTGAAAACAGTCCCCATGCCGCCGGCTCCGAGGCGGTCGAGGACGTCGTAGTTGCCGACCCGGAGATCGGCGGCGCGGCCTTGGGTGATGGCATCGAGCTGGTAATCGGTCAATATGCCGGCGGTGACGAGGGCAGTGGCGAGACCGAGGACGTCTTCGTTCCGCCGGGTTGCTAGGAACTGGTCGATTTCGAGTTGCGTGAGCAACCGGCTGGCCGCCAAGCCGTTCAGGAATTCCTCCCTAGACGTGCCAATATTGGGAGCGGTTTGATCCATCGGAACCAAGGCAAAGGCACCCGCCCCAAAATGAGGCCGGCGGCGGCAGGAATCGGTGAAATTTCCCGCACCAGTACCGTCCCCCCATGTTAACGATTTCCCCGCCTTTGAACTACCTAAATACGAGACGGGCACCACTTCCACGCGATTGAGATCCGGTATGGCACGAGCATTCCACTAAACCGCGCATCAGGAATAATCGGTGTATAGTGTCAGTGGGCGCTTTAAAACCAGCCACAGATGGGCGCTTCAAAACCAGCCAGGTTTTTGATCCTCACAATTGACGCAAGTGTAGAGTACGTCGTCG
>DASXPC010000042.1:0-45643 GCA_036493815.1 Fimbriiglobus sp.
CCGGACGCGCTGGAAACGTGTCCCACGTCAATTTCAGTTGCGATTCCGCCCCGGTCGATGTAAGTTATGAGTGAATCGCAACATCCCGCCGGGCGGGTTCTCCCGCTGTTCCCTTTTTCCGGAGCGGTCCCATGCTCGTCATCCCCGGCGTAGCCTCCGCCGATACCTGCGACGGCCTCACCCGCCGCAACCTCCTGCAAGTCGGTGGGTCCGCCATCCTCGGCCTGTCCCTCCCCGGCCTCATCCGCGCCGCCGAAAACAATCCCACCGGAAACGGGAAAGGTTTCGGCAAAGCCAAAAGCGTCATCCTCTGCTACATGCAGGGCGGTCCGAGCCACCTCGACCTGTGGGATCCGAAGGAAAACGTGCCGGACAAGGTCAAGTCGGTGTTCAAGAACATTCCGACGAAGCTGACCGGCGTGCACGTGACCGAACTGTTGCCGAAAGTGGCGCAGATTCTCGACAAGACGACGCTGATCCGCTCGATGAGCTACACGCCGAACGGCCTGTTCAACCACACGGCCGCCATTTACCAGATGCACACCGGCTACACGACCGACAAGGTCTCGCCGAGCGGCCAACTCGAACCCCCCAGCCCGAAAGATTTCCCCACGTTCGGCTCGAACATCATCAAGTTCAAGCCGCCGGAAGTGGCGATGCTGCCGTTCGTGATGATGCCGCGGCCACTGCAGGAATCGAACGTCGTCGGCAAGGGCGGCAGCGCCGGGTTCCTGGGCAAAGCCTACGACCCCTACCTGCTCTACCCGGCCGGCGACGACATGGACATGAACAAAATGGACCACATCAAGATCGACGACCTGATGCTCCGCGAAGACCTGACCGCCACGCGCATGTCCCGTCGGGCTAGCCTCCGCGAAACCATCGCCAAGGGCATGCCGGACATCGAACGCGCCGTCGGCAAGTACGAACTGAACGGGTACTACAACAAAGCCCTCGGCCTCGTCCTCAGCGGCCGGGCCCGCGACGCCTTCAACTTGAACGCCGAAAAACCCGCCCTCCGCGAGAAGTACGGCAAGAACACCTTCGGCCAGTGCTGCCTCCTCGCCCGCCGGCTCGTCGAAGCCGGCACCCGCGTCGTCGAAGTCACCTGGCCCAAAGTCGCCAACTCCGATAACCACTCCTGGGACGTCCACGTCGGACTGTCCAAACGCATGAAAACTCAGTCCGGACCCATGTTCGACGCCGGCGTCGCCGCCCTCATCCAGGACCTCGACGACCGCGGCATGCTCAAAGACACCCTCGTCGTTGTTGTCGGCGAGTTCGGCCGCAGCCCCCAACGCGGCGTCAGCACCTCCGGCAACGGCAACACCGACGACGGACGCGACCACTGGCCCTACTGCTACACCGCACTCGCCGCCGGTGCCGGCGTCAAACGCGGATTCGTCTACGGCAAGTCCGACAAAACCGCCAGCGCCCCCACCGACAACCCCGTCCACCCCACCGAACTCCTCGCCACCATCTACCACTCCGTCGGCATCAAACCCGACACCATCGTCATGAACCACTTGAACCAGCCGCGGGAACTGGTGAAGGGCGAAGTGGTCAGCGGCATCCTGGCCTAGACTGCGGAGTCTGCGGAGCGGAGTGCATAAGAGCGCTCCGCTCCGAAGGCTTCTCATCTCAGTTTACCGTCCTCACTTTTTCGGCCGCTCGAACACCAGCACCGCCCACGAGTCGTCCTTGCCCGGGTCCAACTTCGTCGGCCGGTCCTCACCGGAGTTGGCAAATGTGATCTTCAGTTTGTCCCCGTCCAGCTCGTATACGCCGAGGTAGGTCCCTTTGTGATCCTTCGGCTCCTCGACCGTCAGGTCGATTTCCTTCGGCGATTTCGTCGCGTCCATCGTATACGTGCCCGTGAACGGCGCCTTCATTTTGCCCTTTTCCAGCACGAACCCCTTGTCGTCGAACCCTTTTTTGATCTCGTCCGGCAAGTCCTTGTCCATCAGCTTGGCCGAGACGAGTTTCCACTCGCCTTGAATAGTTTCCGCGTCGGGTTTCTTGTCGTCGAGGCCGCGGGCGATGGCTGGACCGAGCAGCCAGGTCACGGAACCGACGGCCGCGAGTATCGCCACGGCCAACCCCGGCGCCATCAGCTTTTCCCAGAACATGAGCACGATCTCCTTGTGAGCGAGCAATTCGACCGACCCGGGGAACGCCCCCGTCCGGTCCGCGTGCAGCACCGCGGCGGCCGCGAGTCCCGGCGGCACCGCCGCCCGGGCGGTGGCCTGCGTCAACAGGTAAATCAGCCCGGCCACGGACAGGGCAAGGCCCCGGCGGACCAGCCGTCGCCGCAACAGGTCCGTGGCCCGGGCACCGCTCTGCCAATGGAATTCGACAAACTCCGAGCCGCGCGTTTTGATCCACTTGGACGACGAGGTCTTTACGAGTTCGGTGGCCTCGGCCAGAGTAATTGTTCGGGATAGGCTGAAAAACAGGTGGACGTGATCCTCGACCCCGCCGACGCGGAGGGGGCGGGCAACCGTTGTTGCGGAAGGTCGCGGTCATGTAGGGATGGAGTTCGGCCCGGATGGCGGGGGCGAGAATGGGGATGCGGTTCTTGGTGCAGAAAATCAGATGAATCAGGACGCGGGATAGCGATTGGGCCATGGGCGACGTCCGGGATCGCGGTCCTTCAGACCGCGAAGAATGGGAAATGGGATCATTCTACCCAGGCCTCTCGGCCAGGGCTGAGATCGGTTGGCCCTTCGGGCCAAAAATGGAGCCATTCTACTTTTTCAGCCCGGCGCTCATTTTCAGTTCGACCGGAAGCGTTTTGGCGTTCTGCCTGACGTACCCTCGGTACTCGTCGGGGGTCAGCAGACCGTCGCCGTTGAGGTCCATGCTCTGGAACAGGGCGAGGGGGAGGAGGTCGGTCCGCCATTCGGCGAGGCTGATTTGGCCGTCGCCGTCGGCATCGAGGTGCTCGAACCACGGGGGAAGTTTGAGCTTCTTGGGGGCGGCTTTGCCTTTCACCGGTTTGGCGGCCGCGGCGGACGGCCGCTTCGCCGGGCCGTTCTCTGCCACGCGGGTGGGTAACGTCATCAGTTCGATGGCCGTCCCCACGCGGCCTTGAAAATACTCCCGGTATCGTTGCCGGTCGAACCCGGTCGGCCCGTCCGTCTCCGCGTTCAGCACGGCCCGCATGCGGTCGGTCATCTCGTCCCCCTCAACCCTTCCGTTCCCGTCCCGGTCCAGGACGCGGAACATTTTGTCCGCTTCGCCGTACTGCTCCTGGGCCCGGTTCGGCCCGTTCTTCTCCGGCCGGAGCACCGCGTTCGCGAATCGGATAAACTCCTCTTTTTTGAGCGTGGGAACCGGGCCGAGGTCGAGTTTCTGGGTGACCCGGTCGAACAGGTCGCAGACGGCGCGGTTGGTGGCGTCGGCTTTCCGCCATTCGGGTTTGCCGCCGGCGAGCAACTCGAACCACTGGTCGTAGTCGGCCCGGCCGTGCCCCAGCGCGCACCGACCCGGGTAGACGCGGTTCAATTCCAGCATCCACCGGCCGCGGTCCGTGTCCGAATGTTTCGACTGCCGTTCGGCCACCCGCTGAATCGCCTTGTCCTCGAACTCCGCAAGGGCTTCCGCGGCCCGTTCCTCCCGCGTCGGCGGATACGTTTGTGCACGGACGGCAAGCGGCCCGACTGGAACGACGGCCGCAATCAGTGCGAAACGGTACCAGATCACGGGCAAACTCCCGGCACGGTGCATTTTCGACCGGACGCGCGGTCCCCGTGGACCGGGCACGAAGGCAGGAATGAAATATTAGCACTTCTTAACCGATTTGTCATCGGATTTCCTCCCGAACGGGTTTACGAGTATTCTGTGGGTTCTGACCGGGAGCCGACGATTGCGGAGAACGCGCGTGGCCGTGGAACCGCTAGATTTCAGCCGACTGAAAGTCTTCCCGTTAGCGGAGCGGAAAAGCCTGACCCGTGTGGAAGACATTTTGATCGACCCGAACGCCGCGCCGCCGGCCGTCTCGGAGAAGGTGGCGGAATCGATTCGCGGGTGTGTGTCCGCGATCCGGCGGGCGCGGGACTGCGGGGCCGCCGTGATGCTCGTATACGGTGCTCACCTGCTGCGGAACGGTACGGCGTTGATTCTCGATCGGTTGATGGAGAAAAGCTGGCTCACCCACCTCGCCACGAACGGGGCGGGGACGATTCACGACTGGGAATACGCCTGGTTCGGGTCGAGCACGGAAAGCGTGGAAATGAACGTGGCGAACGGGACGTTCGGCGCCTGGCACGAGACGACGACGAACATTCACGTGGCAATCCTGGCCGGGGCGCTCGACCAACTGGGCTACGGCCGGGCGCTCGGCCGATTCATTTGTGACGACGGGGCGTCACTGCCGACCGCGGCCGAGCTGGAAGCCGCGATCCGCGGCGACCCCTCGCACGCGTTGACGGCCGCCCGGGCCGACCTGCTCCGGGCCGTGCTCGCCGGTCATTTCCCCACGGGACGAATCGCGGTCGAACACAAATGGAAGCACGCATCGATCGCCGCCGCCGCCTACCGGCACGGCGTCCCGCTCACCGTGCATCCCGGCATCGGTTACGACATCATCGCCAATCACCCCGCGTTCAACGGGGCCGCCATCGGGCGTGCGGCGGAATGGGATTTCAAGCTGTTCGGCGGCAGCGTCGATCGGCTCGACGGCGGCGTAGTGCTCTCCGTCGGCTCCGCCATCATGGGGCCGCAAGTCTTCGAAAAGAGTTTGAGTTGCGTTAACAACCTGCGGCTGCAATCTGGCCGGGACGCGGTCCGCGACCATTCGATCTACGTCATCGACCTGCAAGACGGCGGCGGGTGGGACTGGACCCGGGGCGAACCGCCGAAAACGCACCCCGCCTATTACCTGCGGTTCTGCAAAAGCTACTCCCGCATGGGCGGGGCGATGCACTACCTCCAAATGGATAACGCCGCGTTCGTTCACCGCCTCTGGCACGAATTGGCAACGGGGTGAAGTTCCCAATTCTCACGGGATTCTGACCGCATGATCCGGTAGATTGTGGGCCACGCCACTATCCGCCCGTCGCGATCGGAGAAAACAGATGCCGCCCATTCGTTTCGCCCGAGCCGTCTTAATCGTCGTCGTTTCCTCCTTGGTTCTGGCAACATCCGCCCCGGCTCAACGACGCGGCGGCGGCACGCCGATCCCGAAGGCGACCCTCACGCCGCACTGGTTGGCGGGGGATACGAAGTTCTGGTATCGCAATTCCCTGAAACGCGGGACGAAAGAGTTCGTACTCGTCGATGCCGAGAAGGGGACGAAAGGGCCGGCGTTCGACCACGCGAAACTGGCGGCGGGACTTTCCCGGGCGGCGGAGAAGTCATTTACCGGCGACAAGCTGCCGTTCGATGTGATTACGTTTGAACCGGACCTGAAAACGGTGCGGTTTGAACTGAGTGGGAAAGAATGGCGGTGCGACCTTTGGACGTACGAATGCTCGCTCGTGGTGCCGTCGAAGCAGAAATCGTCCGACCGGCAAGCGGTGAATGAAGACGCCTCCGCCGACGACGATGCGCCATTTTTCGAGCCGGAACCGCAACGGGGAGGTCGGCGGGGCGGCGGGGGAATCGTTCCGCGAGATTTACCGTCCCCGGACGGTAAATGGATCGCCTTCGTAAAGGACGGGAACGTAAACGTCCGCCCGAAAGCCGGCGGCGACGCGGTGAAACTCAGCACGACAGGAGCCGAAGCCAACACGTTCGGCATGCTGTCATGGTCGCGGGACGGCAAGGCCGTGGTCGCGTTCCGGATCGAGCCGGGGGACAACAAGGAAGTTTACCTGGTGCAGTCGTCGCCGCCCGGCGGAGGCCGGGCCGTATTGCAATCCCGCCCCTACCCGCTGCCCGGCGACAAATTCACCGCGTACGAGCCCTGGGTGTTCGACCCGGCCGAGAAGACGGCGACGAAACTCGACGTGGACCGCTCCGACTTCGGCCGACCCGCCGTCCGCTGGCGGAAAGACGGCCGCCACTTCACCTACGAAAAAGTCGACCGCGGCCACCAGCGGTTCCGCCTCATCGAAGTCGATTCCCACACCGGCAAGACCCGCAACCTGATCGACGAAAAAACGAACACGTTCATCTGGACCGCCCATGCGGAAGCGGTCGGCATGCCGCTCGTCACCTGGCTGACGAAAACGGATGAGCTTCTCTATTCGTCCGAAAAGAGCGGCTGGCGGCACCTCCACCTCATCGACGCAAATACCGGGCAGGAAAAGAACGACGTGACGCCCGGAAACTTCGTCGTCCGCGGCATCGACAAAATCGACGAAGCAAACCGCCAACTTTGGTTCCGCGGCGCCGGCCGGGACGACGGGCAAGACCCGTACTTCGTCCATTATTACCGGGTCAACTTCGACGGCACCGGCCTCGTCGCCCTAACGCCGGGCAACGGCACGCATACCGCCCAGTTTTCCCCCATGCGGAAGTATTTGGTCGATAGCTTCTCCCGCGTCGACCTACCGCCGGAGCACGAACTTCGCTCGGCCGCGGACGGAAAACTCATCTGCCAACTGGAAAAAGCGGACGTGAGCGACGTGCGGAGTACGCCGCCCGAAGTGTTCGTCGCCAAAGGTCGGGACGGCACCACGGACATTTGGGGGATTATTTGCCGGCCACGGAATTTCGACCCGACGAAGAAGTATCCGGTGATCGAAAGCATCTACGCCGGGCCTCAGGGCAGCCCGCAGGGTATGGCGTTCACGCCGAAGTCGTACAGCGCCAACTCCCGCTTCCGGAATCTGACCGACCTCGGATTCGTCGTCGTCCAGATGGACGGTATGGGCACGGCCGGGCGGAGCAAGGCGTTTCACGACGTCTGCTGGAAGAATCTGGCCGACGCCGGATTCCCGGACCGCATCCTCTGGCACACGGCCGCGGCCGCGAAATACCCGTGGTACGATGCCACCCGCGTGGGCATATACGGGACGTCGGCCGGCGGACAGAACGCCGCCGGCGCCGTGATCTTTCACGGCGACTTCTACAAAGCCGCCTATGCCGCTTGCGGCTGCCACGACAACCGGATGGACAAGGCGAGCTGGAACGAACAGTGGATGGGCTACCCCGTCGGCCCGCAATACTCCGCCAGTTCCAACATCGATAATGCTCGGAAACTAACTGGCAAGCTCTTCCTCGTCGTCGGCGAAATGGACCATAACGTCCCGCCGGAATCCACGCTTCGGCTCGTGGACGCACTGATCAAGGCGAACAAAGAATTCGAATTCCTGATGATCCCCGGGATGGACCATTCCAACGGCGGTCCCTACGGCACGCGGCGAATGCTGCAGTTCTTCGTGAAACACCTCATGCCGAATTAGGTTTCTTAACGAGCCGGGAGCGTGAACGACCGGAGTGGTTGACTCCGACCGCTCACGCTCCCGGTTAATCCAAAAAACTGAACTACTTCGTCATCGGTTTAATCTTGATGTTCCGGAACGAAACCGAGCCGTGGTCGCCTTGCAGGGCGATGAAGCCGGAATCGTGCTTGGCAAAGTGCGGCATCCGGGCGAATTTGCTCTTGGCGACGCGGGCCTTGAAGTCGTCACTGCCGTAAACGAAGTCGAAATACTTCGTCCCATTCATCACTACTTCCGACGTGCCCGGGGCCTGGGCGATCACGATCTTGATGTGGTTCCATTCGCCGACCGGTTTGGTGGCGTCCAACGGCTTGTTCGTCTTCGGGTCCACGGCCGGTTTGTAAAGCTGGTACAGCCAGCCGCACCGCTGCGTGTCGGCGGCCTTGACGTTATCTTCCAACTGAACTTCCGGCCCGCTCTGCCAGGCCGATCCGCCGTCGTTCGTGACGTGGAACATGATGCCGCTGTTGCCGCCTTCGGAGATGCTGTATTCGATGGAGAGTTCGAACCAGTCGAACTTTTCGGTGGTAACGATATCGTTGGCGTTGTGGGGGTCGGCACAGACGAGTTTGCCGTCTTCGACTTTCCATCCGGGTTTGACGCCGGTCTTTTTGAAGTTATGCCAGCCGTCGAACGTCTTGCCGTCGAAGAGTAGTTTCCAGCCGGCCTTCTTTTCAGCGTCGGTCAGTTGGTTGGGCGCGTCGGCCGCAACGGCCATCTGACTACCCGCCAAAATGACGGCGGCGGCGACCCATGGACGAATCGTTAGCGTCACGGGGAAATACCTCGGAAAATGGGAAGGGACCGGAACGTACCGGGGGACATTATCTTATTCGGCTCGGCCCCTTCGGACGACCAACCAAGAAAGTTACGCATAACCGGCCGCGGCCCGATCCCGCCGGGCGAGAATCCGCCGGCCCCGGACCCGCGCACCGCTCAACCGGTCGATCACTTCCTCCGCCGCCATTTCGGAAACGTCTACCAACGTATGTCGGTCGTAGATTTCGACGTTCCCGATGTCGTTCGACCCGAGGCCGACTTCCCGTTCGAGCAGCTTGATCACGTCCCGCCGGTCGAACCCCGTCGCCCGCCCGGCGTTGATGAATACCCGCTCGGTGCCGGGCCGGGACCGTCGCGCGCGGGAATCATTCTGCCGGCCGGCCTTCAACGGCGGACCGGATCGAGGCGGCGCGACGACCGGCACGTCCGGGCCGTCGTCGGAGGGCTGGCCCGTCCGGGCCGCAAGAGCAAAAGCAGCGGCGATCAGTGTGGCCGGATCGCCGCCGGTCGCGAGCAAGGCGACCGCCGTTTCGCGATAGGGGTCGAGGTCCTCCGACCCCATCAAGCCGACGACGCCGTCCTTCAGCCGTTCGAGCCGGCGGGCGCCGAGGTCCGCATTCGTCGGCACGCGGCCTGAGGCCGGGCGGCACCCCGCGACCCGTTCGATGTTCCGCATTGCCATTTGTTCGCGCGGTTCGGCCAGGGTCAGGGCGACGCCGTCCCGCCCCGCCCGACCGACGCGGCCGATGCGGTGGACGTAAGTTTCGGCCGTGAGTGGCACGCCGAAGTTGATGACGTGCGAAAGGTGCCCGATGTCCAGGCCCCGGGCCGCCACGTCGGTGGCCACGAGGATGGTGGTGGCCCCCTCGCGGAAATTCCGCATAACGCGGTCCCGCTGATCCTGCGACAGACCGCCGTGGAGGGCCTGCGGGAGGTGGCCCTTGCCCGCCAACGCCTCGGTCACCCCGTCCACTTCCTGCCGTGTCCGGCAAAAAACGATCGCGGAGGTCGGCGCCTCGAACGCCAGCACCCGGGCCAAGGCGTTCAATTTGTGAGTCCCCGGTACGAGGAAGAGTGTTTGTCGAACTTTGGGCGCTTCGCCCGGCGCCACTTTCGGTTTGGCTACGGAAACGCGAACGGGATTCTTCAGATACTTCTCGGCGATCGCCGCAATCCGCGGCGGCATCGTCGCGCAGAAAAGCATCGTCTGCCGGGTCGCCGGGGTGGCCGAGAGAATCGCTTCGAGATCCTCGGCAAACCCCATGTCGAGCATTTCGTCGGCCTCGTCCAGCACGAGGGCGGAGATACCCGTCAGTGGCAGCGTACCGCGTTTCAGATGGTCCAAGGCCCGCCCCGGCGTGGCGACGACTACGTCCCCGCCCCGACGGATTGCCCGCGCCTGGTCTTCGAAACTCGATCCGCCGTACACGGGCACGACCCGCACGCCGATCGGCTTGCCGTAACCACTCACGGCCTTGGCGACCTGGATGGCCAGTTCGCGGGTCGGGACGAGGATCAAGACCGACGGTTGCGGTCGATTCGGCCCGGCGTCGGCGAGGCGGTGCAGGATCGGCAACGCGAACGCGGCCGTTTTGCCGGTGCCCGTCGCCGCCAGACCGATCAGGTCGTGGCCCTGAATGATGGGAGGGATCGCCTCGGCCTGAATCGGGGTCGGCCGGGTATAGCCGCGTTCGATCAAGCTCGTAATTAATTGGGTCGTCAGACCGAGCGCGTCGAAACCGGTCGGAACGTCATCGATTTGGGAATCGGTCACAAAAGCCTGTCTCCCGGCGGCAGGCCGGGTGCCATGAGGATCATTGCCGGGTCTATCATAGTATGATATCGCACCGCCGGGACCAATCGAATCGAACTCCTATCCTGTCTTTGTCGTCCCTTGCCACCTATTTGAGCCGGATATGACCGTACTGCTGAGCGGCCGAGGCTTGACCAAGAATTATGGCCCCCGGCCCCTGTTTACGGGGCTGAATGTCGAATTCCATGCCGGCGAACGGGTCGGCCTGATCGGTCCGAACGGGGCGGGAAAATCGACCCTGCTGAAACTCCTTGCCGGCCGCGAACTGGCCGACGACGGCTCGGTGACCCAGAAACGCGGTGCGACGCTGGCGTATCTCCCCCAGGAAGACGAATTCGCTCCGGATCGGACCGTCCGCCAAGTCGTGCTCGACGCCTCGGCCGAAGACCACTGGGACGAAGCCGGACGCGAAACGCGGACGACAATCGCCCTCGCCCGGGTCGGGTTTACCGACACGGACCAGTTGGCGGCCACCCTGTCCGGCGGGTGGCGAAAACGGTTGGCCCTCGCCCGGGAGTTGGCCCGCAACCCCGATTTCCTCCTTCTCGACGAACCGACGAACCACCTGGACCTTCCGGGCGTCGTCTGGCTCGAGGCGTTTCTTCGTGCCTCGGAAATCGGCTACCTGGTGGCCACGCACGATCGGGCGTTCCTCCGCGCCGTCGCCGACGACGTCGTCGAACTCAGTCGCGTTTACCCCGACGGCGTGTTCCGCTCGTCGGGCGGGTACGACGACTTCGCGGATAGAAAGGAAGCGTTTCTCGACGCCCAGGACCGCGAGCGGGACGCCGTGGCGAACCGGGTTCGGAAAGAAACGGAATGGCTCTCGCGGAAGGAATCGGCCCAGCGGAAGAAGTCACGGTCGCGGATTCAGGAGGCGGCGGACCGACGGGGGCAGTTGGCGGAATTGAACTACCGCACGGCCGCGACCGGTGCGGTCGGGATCGATTTCGCCGGCACCGGACGACAAACGAAGAAGCTGCTCACCGTCGCAAACGTATCGAAATCGCTCGGCGGCCGGCCGTTGTTCGCAAACGTCGACCTGATTCTGACGCCGGGGATGCGGCTCGGATTGCTCGGGGCCAACGGCAGTGGCAAAACGACGCTCCTCCACGTGCTCGCCGGCCGACTCGCGCCCGATACCGGCCTCGTCACCCCGGCCGAGCGACTCCGCACGGTCCTGTTCGAACAGGGCCGGTCGTCGTTATCCCTCACGACCACCCTCCGAAGGGCTCTCGCCCCGAACACCGAAACGGTCCTTTTCCGCGACCGGCCGATTCACGTCGCCGCCTGGGCCCAGCAATTCCACTTCACCGCCGACCAACTCGACATCGAACTCGGGGCCCTTTCCGGAGGCGAACGGGCCCGCGTCCGCATCGCCCAACTCATGCTTCAACCGGCGGACGTTCTCTTTCTCGACGAGCCGACGAACGACCTCGACATTCCCGCGCTGGAAGTGCTGGAAGAAAGCCTCGCCGATTTTCCCGGTGCCGTCGTACTCGTCTCCCACGACCGCGATTTGATGGACAGGCTCTGCACCGACGTGATCGGCCTCGACGGGCGGGGAAACTCCCAGACGTTCGGCAGCCTCTCGCAGTGGTTGTCGGCGGTTACGAAACTCGTGGAAGCTGCGGCACCGGCCCCAAAACCTATTGCGGCCAAGACCTCACCCAAGCCGAAGAAGCTGAGCTATAAGGAGCAGTTGCAGTTGGAAGGAATGGAAGCCGCCATCCTGAAAGCGGAACGGGAGGTTTTGACGTGTCAAGCGGGCGTGGAACGGGCCGCAACCGCCGGCCACACGATTCTCGCGGCCGCGTGCATGGCACTGGAACAGGCACAACGCCAGGTCGATCAACTCTACTCTCAGTGGCAAGACCTTGAAGCCCGCCGCGCATCCGCGTCGTGACGCTTCATGGGCGGAATGCAATTTCCGCTTCCGGAGCGGGATAGAGATGACCGTAAGCTTTCTCAATCTGTTAGGGTACTGAATTGGAAGTTCGTTGATAACGAGCCGCGCACGAAGTAAGCGGCTCGTCTGAAACGCATTATCGACTCAAAAGTAGCCCATACTTATTTGAGAATTTCGTACGCCCCGCCCGAGTAATAGCCGTAGCTGTTGCTGGAAATTCCGTTGCGGGTTGACCCCTGATACACTTGGGGGCTGGGATGGATCTTGAACTTCACGATGCCGGTTTGGCCCGGCTTCAGCACGCCGGCGTGGATGGCGACGGCCGGAAGGTAGGAGTCCAACGTGTAAGTGCCGGTCCCGTAAATTCCACCTCCGGCCTGGGCCGTCACCCGCACGCGGAACGTCTTGCCCAGTTGCCCAGCAAACTGAGCCAAGCTGCCGGTCCAGGGTAAGACGGGGCCGTCTTCCGCCTCGTCCGCGGTGCGGGTCCGAATCGAGCGGACCGCGGCGAGCTTGAGCATTTGATCGCCGAACGCGTACGTGTGCACTTTGAATTCGGTGGCGACGAGCCGGCCGACGAAGGTCGAATCGGCCGTGACGATCTTGTCGCGGTCGGACGGCTCGGTAAAGCCGTCGGGCAGTGCGGACTTGATTCGCGCTTCGACGTCGGCCAGGAACGGGCTGGTGTCGTTTCCCGCCGCAGCCGCGGCCGCCCGGCGGACCGCCGGCAACGCCTTCTCCCGGAACGCCACCAACACGTCCCGCGCCGCCACCCGCTTCTTCGGGTCCGACCCGCCCGCATCCGCCACGGCCGTAGCGATCATTTTCTCCTCGGCCTCGCCGATCCGCAGGCCGCACTCCACCTTTTTGATGTCGCTCATGGGGATCGAGAGTTTGCCGTACGCCGTTTCCAGGTCGAGCGCGTCGGCGAGCAGAACCAACTTCATCACACTCCCGTCCCCGAGTCGGGCTTCCACCTCACCCGGGCCGAGTTTGAGATGAATTTCGGACGGGGATTCGAAAGGAACGGGATACGTTACTCCGCCACCAAACCCACCGCGCTGATTCGGCACCATTCTGCCTTGTTGGAGTACAAGTTGCTGCCGGGCCAGCATTTGTCGCTGCTGGGCGACCTGTTGGGCGACGGCCTGGGCGGCCTGTTGGGCCGCGACTTGGGCGGCGATTTCCTTCTCCCTGGCGGCTGCTTCCAAAGCCGCTTTCTTCTCGGCCTCCTGCTTCTTCGCGTCGACGGGCTTGGGATCGTCCCCCCGCAAACCCAACACCGAAAGCGTCGCCATCGCGGCAACCAGTAACAAACGGCTGTTCGCGCTCATGGAACACTCCTCAACGTTCCCCCGATTATCGCCGAACCGACTCCGGGCTGCCAGAGGTTCCCCTTGATTCGTTACAGTGGGTTTCGACAATGCCCTGCACTCTCCCCCAGCCCGAGGCGGCCATGATCGTCGGCGTCCCCAAAGAAGTGAAATCGGACGAGTACCGTGTGGCCATGACCGCGGTCGGCGTGGAAGAACTGACCCGGACCGGGAACAAAGTTCTCATCCAAACCGGTGCCGGGGCCGGTAGTGGAATTCTGGACGACCAGTATGAGAAGCACGGGGCGGAGATCGTCCCCGCCGCGGCGGACGTCTGGAAACGGGCGGACCTGATCGTGAAAGTGAAAGAGCCCCTGCCCGACGAATGGCCGCACATGCGGTCGGGGCAGACGATCTTTACGTATTTTCACTTCGCAGCGGACGAACCGCTGACGCGGGCGGTGATGGCGTCCGGCGCTACGGCCGTGGCGTACGAAACCATCAAGGATGCTAAGGGCCAATTGCCTCTACTGACGCCGATGAGTGAAGTGGCGGGGCGGATGAGTATTCAGGAGGGGGCCAAGTATCTGGAGCGGCCGTTCGACGGCCGGGGCATCCTCCTCGGCGGCGTGCCGGGAGTACTTCCCGCCATCGTAGTCGTCCTCGGCGGCGGTATCGTCGGCGCGAATGCGGCCAAGGTGGCGGCGGGATTGGGGGCACGCGTTTTCATCCTCGACATCAATCTCGACCGCCTCCGCTACCTCGACGACGTCATGCCGAAGAACGTGACCACCCTCTTCAGCGACCGGCACAACATCCTGCTCTGCCTCGAACGTGCCGACCTCGTCGTTGGGGCCGTGCTCATCCCCGGGGCTCGGGCCCCCCGGCTCGTCCGGCGGAACGACCTGAAACTGATGCAACCACGAGCCGTGGTCATCGACGTGGCCATCGACCAGGGCGGCTGTTTCGAGACGAGCAAGCCGACAACGCACGCGAAGCCGACGTATTTAGTCGATGACGTAGTCCATTATTGCGTCACGAACATGCCCGGAGCCGTGGGCCGGACGAGTACGTTTGCCTTGACCAACGTGACGTTGCCTTACGTCCTGCAACTGGCGAATAAGGGCGTTGAAAAGGCGTGCCAGGAGAACGCGGGGTTGGCCGCGGGCGTGAACGTGAAGGCCGGTAACGTGACGAACGCCGCTGTAGCGGCGACGTTTGGGATGAAGTGTGTCGGCGAATAGTCACTCGGTAAACCCAAGAGCTGCCAACACCAGTGACCTGACCGCCGTCATCGGTACAGTCGACCCCGGATTCGGCCCGTGGCCGATCAATAACGGCCGGTCGATCGGGTCGGCGGCGGCGAGGCCGTGGCTGCCGCGGATTAACGACGAATCTAACGGGATTACGTCGAAGATCGTGCGGAAGCCGAGCTTCTTTTGAATCAGTCGGCGACCCGCGCGGAGTTTGGGGAACGCGAGCTTCGTGTCCCAGAAGAGTTCGCACGGATCGAACCCGGGCTTATGGTGAATGGCGACGGCCCGGGCGTAGTCGGGGGCATTTTTGTCGTCGAGCCAGAACGGGTAGGCGAACCAGGAATCGGGATTCGCGAGGAGGACGATCTCGCCGGAGCGGGAATGGTCGAGGCCGATTGCGGCTTTTTCATCGCCGACCAATACGCGGCCGACGCCGGGGAGCGGGGCGAGGACGTCCTTCACCCGCGGCACGTCGGCCGGATCCTTGACGTAGACGTGGGCGAGTTGGTGGTCGCAGACGGCTACGGCTCGCGAACCGAAAAGGTCGAGTTGTTCGCCGAACGGTCCGTAGCGGACTTCGACGAGGCCCGCGCGTCGCAGCGCCCGATTCGGCTCGACCGCGGTGGTCACGTCGCAGTGGCCGTACTCGCTCACCACCCACACCTCGGCCCCCACGGCCTTCGCCGCGTCCAGAAGCGGCTCGCAACAATCGTCGAGTTCCTTCACCTGCTTCGCCATATCGCAGCCCGACGGGCCGCGGCGCTGCGGCTCGTAATCGAGGTGCGGCAGGTAGACGAACGTGAGGTCAGGCCGCTTCTCTTTCATGACCTCGGCCGCGCACCGGGCGATCCAGTCGGTGCTCGGCCGCCCGGCCGTCGGGCCCCAGAATGCGGGGAAGGGAAATTTGCCGAGTTTGCTTTCGAGGTCGTCGGTATACCCATTTGGCGTGCCGGAAATACCGAACGCCTTGTTGCCGTCCACACCGTACCACGGCTTCGGCGTGACCGAGATATCGACGGCTGCCCCCTGGTTAAACCACCAGAAGAGCTTGGCACACGTGAACGGTTTGCCCCGCTCGGCCGCCCGCTTCTTCGCCGTGGCGTAGAACGGCTCGGCCTGAATCAGGGCGTTCGACTGCTGCCAGAACCGAACTTCGGTCGTATCGCGGAAGAGCCAGCCGTTGGCGACGACGCCGTGATCGTGGGGCAGTTTGCCCGTGAGTATCGTCGCCTGTGCCGTGCAGGTGACGGCCGGCAGAACTTCGGGCAAATCGGTCACCCACCCCGACTGGGCGAGGGCATTCAGCCGCTGGGCGTGCGGGAGCAGTCGGCGGGTGAGTCCAACGGCGTTCACGAGAACAAGCGGCGGGGACATGGAACCTATTGTCGGACCTACAGGCAGAAAAACAGTGTCGTCGTCACTCGGACGGACAGAATGGTGAGGGCGAGCCCCCAAAGTACCACCGGCGACACCGAATGGGCGCGCTCGTCGAGGAAAATACTAATCGTGTCCGCGTACGCGACGAGAGGGAGCAGAAGGGCGAGCACGGCGTCCATGAAAAATGCCGGTAATACCGGACCGACACACGCCCAGACGACGACATCGAAAACGAAGAGAAGAAATGCGATTAACGTATGCGGTCGGAGTTCCGCACCCTCTTCGGAAACGGTCCGGCGGCCGGTTATGACCAAGCTGACGACCAGAACGGCGGCGAATAGCACTCGCACGTAGCCGAGGCGAACATAAGCACCTCGAGCGTGATAGCGATACTCCGGATTCCCGAAGAGGAGAACGACGACCATTCCAATACCGAGGAGGACTCCGACCACGACCGCGGCAAAGACGAACCGTTCGAGGACGACGTCCCACCGGACGCGGCGACCCGCCGACTGTTCCGGGAACACCGGGTCGGCGATCGGTCGGTCGTCGCCCGTTTCCTGCATATGTCGAGTCCCGGACTAAAAAGGCAATTCCCTTATCTTCGTAATGTAAATCGTCCGCTGTCGCGTTTGGATGTGAATTCCGCGACGAATAAGTTCGACGTGGCGACGGCCGAGGTCGAGAATGTGCCGAGGCCGAACCCGAGCCGCTTTTGGCCCGTCAGGTAAACTTCACCGTTCGGGCCGGTGCCGGTGGGGATCAGCGTGGTGGAATAACGAAAGGGGAAGACGACCCAGAATCGGCCGCGGAATGTGACGCGGTAGTCGCCGTTCGAAGTTTTGGAAATCCGGGCGTGCAGTGGGCCGTGGTGGCCGGAGGATTCGCTCGACCACTCCCGCGCCCAATCGCGGCCGGTGACGGGGTCGGCGGCGGGGGCGGAATAGGCGAGTGCTATTACTATGAAAACCGCGCATATCATCTTCGTCATGCGACAATCTCCGATAACCCATTACGACCTGAGCGGGACAAAGTAGTGAATTGTTTGTCTGGAAACGCTATTTGGGGGCGCCTTTTTCCCACTTTCTGAGGAGATTATCAGCCCGGTCCGCCAATTTTTCGGCTCGATCCAACAGTTCGCCCGTTCGGTCCAAGTGTTCCTGCTGTTGACGAAACTGCTTTTCCCACGGGTTCTCGGCGGGATCGGGAAAGATCAATCGTATACCACCAATCAGAACTGCTAAAACAAGAATGACTATCACTGGAAAACCGAGCACTACATATACAAGTTGTTTTTTCAATCGTGCTTGTTGTTGCCGTACGTAATCGAAATACGCTCGAATGCCACGCACTTCTTCAGCTAAAACCCGATTGGATTCTCGAAATTCTTGAAGGAGCCGTTCGTTGAAATCAGCCGTTTCCATATCAATTCCTCGAATTACATCTTCCCAATATCGAGATTTGTTATTCCAGCATTTCTTTCACCACATTCCCATGCACGTCCGTGAGTCGATAGTACCGCCCCTGGAATTTGTATGTGAGCCGTTTATGGTCGATGCCGAGTTGCTGCAACAACGTCGCCTGTAGGTCGTGGACGTGGACCGGTTTCTCGGTCACGTTATAACCGAAATCGTCGGTGGAGCCGATTGTGACGCCCGGTTTGATGCCCGCGCCGGCGAACCACATGGTGAAGCACCGCGGGTGGTGGTCCCGGCCGTAGTCGGTCGCGGTGAGCTTGCCCTGGCTGTAGTTCGTCCGGCCGAATTCGCCGCCCCAAACGACGAGCGTGTCCTTCAAGAGACCGATGCGTTTCAGGTCGGCGAGCAGCCCGGCACAGGGCCGATCGATTTCCCGGCACTGCTTGCGAATGCCGGCGGGCAGCCCGCCGTGGTGGTCCCAGCCGGGGTGATAGAGCTGAATGAACCGCACGTTCCGCTCGGCCAGCCGGCGGGCGAGCAGGCAATTCGCGGCGAAGGTGCCCGGGGTCGAGGCGTCGGGGCCGTAAAGGGCGAGCGTTTCTTTCGTTTCCTTCGACAGGTCCATGACCTCGGGCACGCTCGTCTGCATGCGAAAAGCCATTTCGTACTGGCTGATCCGCGAGGCGATTTCGGGGTCGCCGGCCTCGGCCTGTTGCTGGGCGTTGAGTTCGGCAAGGCGGTCGAGCATTTTTCGCCGTCCCTTCGCCGAAATGCCATCCGGATTCTTCAGGTACAAAACCGGGTCCTTCCCGGCCCGGAACTGGACGCCCTGGTGCCGGCTGGCGAGGAAACCGTTGCCCCAGAGGCGGGCGTAAAGGCCCTGTTCGGTTTTGCCCTTGGTGACGAGGACGACGAACGCGGGGAGATTTTCGTTCGCGCTGCCGAGGCCGTAGGAGAGCCAGGCGCCGATGCTCGGCCGGCCGGGCAGTTGCGAGCCGGTTTGCACGAACGTGATCGCCGGGTCGTGATTGATCGCTTCGGTATAGAGCGATTTCACGAAGCAGAGGTCGTCCGCGGTTTTGGCGGTGTGGGGCAGCAGGTCGCTCACCCAGGCGCCGCTTTGGCCGTGCTTGGCGAATTGGAAAATCGACCCGGCGAGCGGAAGTCGCGACTGGTTGCCGGACATGCCGGTGAGGCGTTGCCCTTGGCGCACGCTGTCGGGCAGGTCCTGGCCGTTCTTTTCGTTCAAAAGCGGTTTGTAATCGAACGTGTCGAGCTGGCTCGGGCCGCCGGCCATGAACAGGTAAATGACCCGCTTCGCCTTCGGCGGAAAGTGCGGCTTATCGAGCACGCCCTTGAGCGCGAGATCGGCCCCAGCCGCGTCGCGGGCAAAGAGAGAGCCGAGGGCTAGGCCGCCGAACCCGATGCCTGTATTTCGGAGGAAAACGCGGCGGTTGGCCGTGTGGAACAGGTTCACTTCTTCGCCTCCCAGCCCAGCGCTTCGAGGCAGCGCTCGTGCTTGAACATTTCTTCCGAGGAGTGGCCGACGTTCGGGGCCTCGACCTTTTTCCAATTGAACGGCCAGCCCTTCTCCTTCGCAAGTGCCGCGGCTTTTTTGAACGCGGCCGAGTTGCGGGCGAAACGGGAATCGCCCTGGAGGTCGGGAAATTTCCCTTTGGGGAAATACTGGTCCTGCACGGTATCGCCGGTGCCCAGGTAGAGGGTCAGCGGCTGGGCGAGGTAGCGTTTGAGACCGGTTTCGCCGCCGAGGTCTTTGGGCAGTCCGCCGAAACCGTAGGGGAACGGCATGTCCTCTCCCGGCCAGAGGACCGAACCCGAATTCGAGGCGACGATCCTTTTCGCGTCGGTGGTAACGAACCCGGCGAGGCGGTCGAGGAATTGCCCACCAGCCGAATGGCCGATGAGGTAATAGGGCATGTCCTTCCGCCCTTCCTTCTCGCGGAGGGCGTCGGCGATTTTGGGCACCATCGACCAGGTCCAGTCCTCCTTCGGCAGCGGTTGACCCCGCCGCATCATCCCGCCCATCTGGTAGGCCGACTGGGGAAACCGTTTGGCGTCGAAGAGTGGGGCCGCGACGACGCCGCCGGTGCGGTCGGCAATCACCTTGGACCAATCGCGGTACTCGGACGCGTTCCTCAGCGTGCCGTGAAAGACGAGAACGAGCGGGCCGTCGTTGTATTTCGCCGCCGTGTACGTGAACACGGTGATTTCGCGGTCGTGGACCTTGACCGTGCATTCGCCCGAGCCCGCCGGAATACCGGCCAGCGGGCTCACGAGCGTGCCGGTCAGGACGAGGAATGACAGAAGCATGGGCGTCGGGAGGTATGGGGTTAGCGTTTCATCACCGCCGCGTCCTGGTTCAGAACCGCGAGACAGAGTACGGTCCCGGCCGCCAGTTCGAGCTTGTTGAGGGAGGGATCGGATTTCGTATCGCCGACGGCGAGCAGCTTTTCAGCGTCCTTCGGTGCATTTTCGAACAAGTCACGCTGCTCGACGAAAAGTGCGGCAAGGATTTCGCTTTCCTTCCCGGTCGGCATTCGGCCGGTGGCTGCACGGTAGGCCCACGCGATTCGGTCTTTCGATTCCTTCCCGCCCTCTTTCAACATGCGCTGGGCCAGGAACCGCGCGGCTTCCACAATCTGCGGGTCGTTGAGCAACGCCAGGGCCTGTAACGGTGTACTCGTCTGCTGCCGGTGAACGGTACACACACTCCGGTCTGCCGCGTCGAAAATGGTCAACTGCGGGTGCGGCATGGTCCGCTTCCAGAACGTGTACAGGCTCCGGCGATAAAGGTCAGGCCCCTTCGACCTGTCGTACTTCGGCTTGCCCATCGCCATGTCCCAGAGGCCGTCGGGCTGATACGGCTTCACGCTCGGGCCGCCGAGCTTTTCGACGAGCAGTCCGCTGACGGCGAGGGCCTGATCGCGAATCATCTCGGCCGTCAGTCGGGTGGCCGGGTAGCGGGCCAGGAATTCGTTCTTCGGGTCCACCGCGAGCAATTCCGGCGTGACGCGGGACGACTGCCGATACGTTTGGGACAGGGCGATTTGCTTGAGCTCCCTTTTCACATCCCAGCCGTGCTCGGCGAAATCGCGGGCGAGCCAATCGAGCAGTTCGGGGTGGGTGGGTGGCGACCCCTGCCGGCCGAAGTTGTTGGACGTTTCCACGAGGCCCTTGCCGAACATCTGCTGCCAGAGGCGGTTGACCGTCACCCGTGCAAACAGGGGATTGTCCGATTCGGTCAGCCAGCGGGCGAGCCCGAGGCGGTTCCGCGGGGCGTCGGTGGGAAAGGGGGGCAGGACGCCCGGGGTGTTGGCCGTCACGCGGTCGCCGTGAACGTCATATTGGCCTCGCTTAAGAACGTATGCCGGCTTGGGCGTCGGCAATTCCCGCATTGTCATGATTTCGGGGATCGGCGTGACGAACGAAAGGTAGTCTTTCCGCGACGTGTGCAGGCGTTCGAGTGCCGTCCGCGTTCGCTCGTTGACCGTATCGCAGTAGTAGTCGAACGGGCCGGCTTCCTTTGCGGGTTTGCCGGCGAGTCGGGCGACTTCCAATGGTGACAACGCTCTGTCGTAAATGCGAAGATCGTCGACCGACCCGCCTTTGAACCCGTTATCGCGGAACCGGTAACCGAGGGTGAGGTTCGGCTCGCCGCCGCCGTAGGTGATGTCTTTGGTGAGGCCGTCGCGGATGGTCTTCAGCTCGGCACGGTCGCCGTTAATGTAGATCGCGAGTCCGCTCGCCGTGCTCGACCCGTCGTAGGTGACGGCCAGGTACGTCCACTCGTTCTCCGGAATCGGCTTGGCCGTTCGGACTTTCAGCGAATTACCGGGCCACATGTGATGCAGGCCGACGGCAACGTTGCCGTTTTCGAGCAAAATCTCGTACCCCCGGCTGCCGGCATCGACCGGGGCTTTCGAGTGGTGCAGGACCACAGCCCGCGGCGAGCGGGCCGCGGGGGATTTGATCCAGAATGCGAAAGTGAACGGATCGGCCGCGGTGAAGTGGCCGACACCGGGGAACTCGAATCCGTTGTCGCCCGCAAGTAGTACAGCCTTACCAGTGTGGCCGGGAACCAATTTCGGCCCTTCGACCGCCTTGGCCGGCAATTTGGCATTCACCGCGTTCGCCGTCATCGGTTCGTCGAACGGATAATGGGCGACGAGACCGGGAATCGGCAACGTGTCGGGTTTCGACTTCACCCACTTCTCAAAATCGCCGCGTGCGGCGTCCCTAACCGCTTTCCAATTCGATTCCGCCGCAATGATAGCCAAGCTTTTGGTCCGGATCGTCCGATCCTGCTCCTCCGTACTCAACAGCAACGCCGGCACCGGCGTGGCTTCGGTGAAGTACGACGTCTGACCCGACTCGTCGATGTTCTGGAAGAATGCGAAGAGCGAATAAAAATCCTTCTGCGAGATGGGGTCGAACTTGTGGTCGTGGCAGCGGCAGCATTCGAGCGTGAGACCGAGGAATGCCGTGCCGAACGTGGTGACGCGGTCCGTGACGTAGGCGACGCGGAATTCTTCTGCGACCACGCCGCCTTCTTCGTTCTGCATGTGCAGGCGGTTGAACGCGGTGGCGAGTTTCTGTTCCCGGGTCGCGTGGGGCAGCAGGTCTCCCGCGAGCTGCCAGGTGGCGAACCGGTCGAACGGCAGGTTCTTGTTGAACGCCCCGATCACCCAGTCACGGTACGGCCAGACCGGGCGGTAGCGGTCGTTCTGGTATCCGTGGGTGTCGGCGAACCGCGCGACGTCGAGCCAGTCGACCGCCATACGTTCCCCGTACCGCGGCGAGGCCAGGAGCCGGTCGACCACGCGTTCATAGGCCTCCGGCGACATGTCGCGGTCGAAGGCGTCGATCTCCGCAAGTGTCGGCGGCAGGCCGGTCAGGTCGAACGTGACCCGGCGGAGCCAGACCTCCTTCGGGGCGGGGTCCGACGGCCGGATTTTGTGCCGGTCCAGCATGTCGAGGATGAATGCGTCGATGGGCTGGGTTTTTTCGGTCCGGCGTGGTGGAACGGGATGCCCGACCGGAGTAAATGCCCAATGCCGTTCCCACTTCGCCCCGCCGTCGATCCAGGCTTTCAGAATCCCGATCTGCGCCGCGGTCAACGGCCGGTTCGCATTCACCGGCGGCATCCGCTCGTCCGCGTCCGTACTCGACACCCGACGGTACAGTTCGCTCTCCGCGCTCTTGCCCGGGGTGACAACCCGTGCCGCACCCTCCTTCGTATCGAGGCGGAGTTTCTTCTTGCGGGCCTTCTCGTCCGGCCCATGGCAGCGGAAACATTTGTCCGAAAGGATCGGCATGACGTCGCGGGCGAAATCGACGTCCGCGGCCCGGGCCGAACCGGCAAGAAGGGCCACACAGAACGCGGCCAGGCGGGGCAGATTCATATGACTAGCCTATCCGCATTTCCCCAATATGCAATTTGCCGACAGTCGGTCCGGGCCGCGATTTCCGGTGGCTGTCTCCTATTAGTCTTTCGGTTAGCCCGACTTGTTAGCCCGACTTGTTAGCCCGACGCGCAAGCGAGGGATCGCTTTCCCTCTTACGCGTCGGGAGACGAGTCGCTCGACTATCGACTGCCGTTCGACGAACCCTACCGCATCCCCCCCGGCACCGCCCGGGCCATTCGGCGAGTGAGAGCGTGTGGCGGGCGGGTCGTTGCAGTCGGAACAACCGTCGTCCGCGCCCTGGAACATGCCGCGATGCCGAACGGCCGCGTGCGTGAGGGCGAGCGTTTGGCCACACAGCGGATCGGCCCGGCGACCCCGATCCGCGTTGTCGATGCGATCCTCACCGGCGTCTACGAGGCGGGCACCAGCCATTACGAACTGCTCCGCGCGTTCGCCGACGACGCGACGTTGAACCGGGTCGAAACCGAACTGGCTATGCACGGCTACCGCACGCACGAGTTCGGTGATTCCGTTCACGTCGAGCGGCAGAAGGTTCGTCGCTTCGTTCCGGCGGCAATTCCGCCACCGGGACATCGCACGGCCGGTTCGGTACTTTGACACAACCCGAAAACCGGCACGAGTCGGTCGGAACGATTGACGCGGCGTGCGTTGTCTACGGAGGACGGCCGGTGATTCGCGTTGAGAACCTGGTCAAGACGTTCGGGGAAGTCCGCGCCGTCGATGGCGTTTCGTTCGACGTCCGCCCGGGCGAGATCTTCGCCTTCCTCGGCCCGAACGGCGCCGGCAAGACGACGACCATCCAAATGATGACGACCCTCCTCCGCCCGACCAGCGGGTCGATTACCCTCGACGGACTCGACCCGGCCACCCATCCGCTCGACGTCCGCCAACGGTTCGGCATCGTGTTCCAGGACCCCAGCGTTGACCACGAACTGACCGCCTACGAAAACATGGACCTGCACGGCGTGCTCTACCACGTCCCCCGGAAAGTCCGGGCCGAGCGGACGCAAATGCTTCTCACCCTGTTCGAGTTGTGGGAGCGAAAGGACGCGCGGGTCAAGACGTTCTCCGGCGGAATGAGGCGGCGGCTCGAGATCGCCCGCGGCCTGCTCCATACCCCGAAAATCCTGTTCCTCGACGAACCGACCCTCGGCCTCGACCCGCAGAGCCGCAATCAGCTCTGGACGCACGTCCGGCACCTCAACGAGACGGAGGGCGTCACGGTTTTTCTGACCACCCACTACATGGACGAAGCCGAGCGGGTGGCCCACCGGATTGCGGTCATCGACCACGGCCGAATCGTCGCCCAGGGCAGCCCGGCCGAGCTGAAGCAACAAACCAGCACGGAATCGCTTGAGGCGGCGTTTCTCGCCCTCACCGGGTCGTCGATCCGGGACGAATCGGCCGACGGGGCCGACCGGATGCGTCAGATGGTTCGGATGTGGAGGAAGTAAGCATGGCCGTCGTCTTCGCCCTGTGGCTGCGGGAAGTGAAGCGGTACCTGCGGTCCCGTACGCAAGTAATCGCATCGCTCGGCCAGCCCCTCATGTACCTACTGGTCCTGGGGTACGGCCTCGGCCCCGTGTTCGAAAAGGCCGGGCGCGGCAACTACCTGCAGTTCGTCGCCCCCGGCGTCGTCGGTATGGCGATTCTATTCTCCGCCATTTTCTCCGGCGTCGGCCTCCTCTGGGACCGACAATTCGGATTCCTCAAAGAAACATTGGTCGCTCCCGTGCCGCGGATTCAGATCATGGCCGGTCGAACGCTCGGCGGGGCGACGACGGCACTCATCCAGGGCACCCTCGTGCTGATCGCCTGCCTGGTCTCCGGGTTCCGGCCCTACAACCTCGCCACCGTCCCGCTCGGCCTTTTGGTCATGGCAATGATTGCCGTCGTCTTCGCTTCCCTCGGAACCGCCATTGGTTCCACGCTACGCGACATGCAGGGGTTTCAGATGGTCATGAATTTTCTGGTCATGCCTATCTTCTTCCTGTCCGGCGCCCTCTATCCCCTGAACAACCTGCCCGGCGTACTGGCCGTGGCGACACGCATCGACCCCTTGACGTATGGCATCGACGGGTTGCGGGCCGTGTTCATCGATCAGTCACAATTCGGTCTGGCGATTGACCTGGCGGTCCTCGCTGCCATCGCTTCGCTATTCATTGGGTTGGGCGCACGAGCATTTTCGCGGCTACAGGTTTAGAATCGCTACCGGAGGCCGTCTTCGCGGTGGCGACCGGCCGAGTCGGTGGGCAGGATCGTCCCCGTTTCCAGTCTGCTGCTCCCGGTCGGGTCGGACCGATTAGAATGCACGTTGCGGTTTCCCGTACGCCGCGACCAACCCTCCTTGCTGCGGAGGACCCCATGCCCGATCTTTCGGCAACCGGCGTTTGGCCCGAACCGGCCGAGGGGACTCCCCAGGAACGGCCGATCGTGCCGGGGTACGAATTGCTCGACGAGCTCGGCCGGGGCGGGATGGGGGTGGTTTACAAAGCCCGGCACGGTGCAACGGGTCGAACGGTTGCCCTCAAACTGATCCGAGACGGTGCGTTAGCCGGGCCGCAGGAGCGGGCGCGGTTTCGGGTCGAGGCGGCCGCCGCCACAAGGGTTCGGCACCCGAACGTCGTCGAGGTGTTCGAGGTCGGCGAGTTCAACGGCCTGCCCTATTTCGCCATGGAACTGCTCGAAGGAGGCAGTCTCGATCGGCATCTCGCCGGCACAAAACTCTCGCCCACGCAAGCGGCCGAATTGACGCACACGTTAGCCCTTGCGGTTCAGCACGCCCACTCGCTCGACGTGATTCACCGCGACCTGAAGCCGGCGAATATCCTCCTGAGCTCGGAGTCCGGGGACCCCGGAACGCTGAACCTGGAAACGGTGAAAATCGCCGACTTCGGCCTGGCGAAACGGCTCGACGGCGAGAGCACCGCCTTAACGCGGGACGGGGCGGTGCTGGGCACTCTCGGATACATGGCCCCCGAACAGGCGGCGGGACGCGTCCGCGAGCTCGGGCCTGCAGTCGACGTCTACGCGCTCGGGGCGGTGTTTTACGAGATGCTCGCGGGCCGGCCGCCGTTCGAGGCGAACTCGCGGGACGAAACGGTCGAACAGGTGCTGCACGAGGAACCGGTTCCCCCGACGCGGGGGAACGGAAACGTGCCCCGGGATTTGGAAACGGTCTGTTTGAAATGCCTGGAGAAGGACCCCACACGGCGCTACGCTTCGGCGGGAGAGTTGGCCGCCGACCTGGAACGATTCCTCTCCGGCTCGCCCGTCGCCGCGGTTCCTGTCGGAGAATGGGAACGGATCGTTCGCCTGGCCGCACAGGACGGGTATGAGAATCTCCAGGAAATCGGCCGGGGTCCGTGCAGCGTGGTGTATCGGGCCGTCCGCGGGCCGTTCGATCCGCCGGTCGCCCTCAAGGTCTTTCGGTCCAGCGTCTGCACGCAAGCGGACTGGGACGCCCGGCTCCGCCAGAGTGCCGCGGTGCGGGCCGGCCTCTCGCACCCGAACCTCGTGCCCGTTCGCGGGGCGGGGTGGTGGGACGACCGGCCCTACGTCGCGGTCGATTTCGTCCCCCAGGGGAGTCTCGACGTCAAACCCGACGGCCGCCTTCTTCCCATTCGCCGAACCCTTCAACTCGTCGAACAGGTCGGCGAGGTTGTGGGTTACCTGCACCGGCAGGGCGTTGTTCACGGCAATCTGAAACCGAGCAATGTCCTCTTCGCCCCGGCCGGCATTCCGCGCGTCGTCGACATCCATTTCACAGGCGGACTCTTCCTTGGCGACCGCACCGCCGGCACGGGCGTGGAATACCTCGCCCCGGAGTTGATCGCCGATCCGGAACTGGAACCCCGGCAGAACGTGGACGTGTATGGATTGGGCCTGATTCTTTACGGATTGTTGACGGGCCGCCCGCTATTTTCCGCGGCATCGACCCCAGAGTTGTTGGACGAAGTGAGGTGGCGGGAACCGACGCCGCCGTCCCAGTTCAACCCGGAGGTCGTGCCGGCGCTCGATTCGGTTTGCTTGCGGTGTTTGCGAAAAAACCCGTGGCAGCGATTCACACGCGTATTCGATCTGGTGAAACAAATCCGGCAACTCCTGGGCGACCCTGCCAGCAATCCCATTCCGCCAATCTGAACGATGCTGGCCCGGCCATACGCATATTCTAATTCGGATCGCGATATATCGTGGCCAAGCCCCTTGGCGACTGTAGGTTGCCTTTTCAAGTTCATGGCCGCGGTTGCAAATCAGTAGTAGACTTCCGTGCAGACGGCGGACGTACCTCCGTGAGTGTCGCCAGTCCGATCGACCGAATCCCGCCGCGCAATCGTCAATTCTTTGAGTGACGGTGCGTTAGGTTCGCCGTTCCGCCATGTGCCGGGCTAACAGCGGTGTGACGTACTCCGCCCCAGCAACGAATCGTAACAACGGCCCGAAACTGAACGCTGCCATGGCGCCAACGAAATAAAGGTTCCGGACCGACGATTCGAATCGATTTGTCAGGGATGGAGCTTTATCGATCCTGGCAATTTGAGCACAGAGGGTCGGCGCCAAGAAAGGCAGCCGGTCCAAATCGACCTCGAAACCCGTTCCGCAAACGACATGATCTGCCTCCACAACCTCCTCCTTTCCGCTTGCACTTCGCAATTGCAGTCTCACCCGATCGTTTGAGATTTCGGCGGCGGCAATCTCCGTATGCTCGATAACAGGAAATCGGTCCACGACGCGGTTCCTCAGCCACCACGCACCGAGTGGCCCGAGGAATCGGCGGGTGAATCGAACGCGCGGACCAGTCGGCATGCTGTGCATCATCCCGGGAACGTGCGTGAGAATCCAACTCTTCCAACCCGTGCCGAGGACATTCACCGGGTGACGGAGACGTTGGTATAGAGACCTGTTACGGGAATAACGTTCCCCCGCCCAACGAACTTTTTTGCGGGCGATCAATCGTACGCGCGCACCCCGTTCGTGCAAAACTGCCGCAGCCTCCAGGGCGGATTGTCCGGCACCGATCACGGTCACGTCGCGGCCCGTGAACTTCGAATAATCCTGAAGCCGGGAGGTATGTGTGACGAAACCGGCCGGGATCGACGCCAGGTTTGGGGGGAAGTGCTCGAAATGCTTGAGTCCCGTGGCGACGACGACCCGCTTCGCCCGGACCTGTTCTCCGGTCTCCAGGGTGACGAAAAATTCGGTTCCCTGGCGTTCCAGATTGGTAACGTTTGTCACTTCGAGGTTCGGTACTAGTTCTTTCTGAACCCATGCCCCGTAGTTCACGAACGTGGCGATCTCGACGGGGTCCAGATCCTCAAGTTGACGGGCCCGGCAGTACTCGGGCAGGGCGTGGGTGCCACGGGGAGTCGGTATGCTGGTGGCGAAGCCGAAGGATTTGAGGCACATTCCCGGCGGCATTTCGCGCCACGTTAGCATGGGAGTCCCGAAGATTCGGTGTTCGATCCCACGTGCCCGAAGTGCTATGGACAACGACATGCCATACGGGCCCGCGCCGACAATGACAACGTCAACCGAGGACATACTCATTCGGATTCGCTCCCTAGTTCTTTGCACTTCTCCCCGAGCCTTCGGCCGGCAAAGATCGATTTCAGACGGCGGGTGAACGGCCGGGTCAATTCGTACTTCCATTCCACCAACGTCGGAACCGGGTCTTCGAGATCGAACTCGAAAGCACTCGGCCGAAAGACGAAGTCAGCGAGGCAGGTCGAAAGAGCCCGCCCCAGCGGTGGAATGTCCGGATGCCCCTGATTTATCATGACTTGTTTCAGATACCAGAGTTCTCCGACCAGATATCGCAACCGGCGTCCGATTCGATAACCGGTCACTTCACGGAGCGGCATTCCTGTCGCCAACGAGTAAACCATTTGCGGGAAATTAATGCCGGAAGCGATCGCCAACGCCACCGAGCCGCAGATTCGAGGATTCACTTCCATCAGTACGGGGTGACCATTTCGGTCCCTTCGAAACTCGATCATGGAACACCCGTCGAGGGCGATGGCATGCACGAGTCGTTCGGCCGGTTCCACGATCTCGGCCGACAGTTCGATGCCTTCGCACAAAACGGAGATTCCACCCAGGGGAGGAGCCTCGCGGTAGGACTTCTGGGCGAAGCGGGCCCAAATTCGCCCGTCCGCCCGGAATACGGTCACGGCCTCACGGGTGCCGGGTAGCCATTCTTGAAGGACGACCTGACCGCCCGCCAAGACGACCCGGTCTACGGCCCGCCGAACTTCATCCGCGGTCGTAGCGACTTCGCATGATAGCCGGACCCCATCCCCTCCGGACTCAACCCAGGAACTCACCGGCTTAACGACGGCCGGATAGCCGATCGCGCCAATCGCACCCGCAACGTCGGCCGAGGTAGCTACGGGAACTCTTTTCGGTGTGGCAAGTCCTAACGTATCGGCAAGGGCAAGCGTGCGGGTCTTATCAACGGCGACCTGAAGGGCGGCTTCGCTCGGGAGTGCAACGACCGTATATCGTTCGAGTTCTCCGCGTCTGGCCCGTATTGCCGAGATAGACGCGTCGTGTCCCGGGATGAGGACCTTGACCGGTCGAGTACGGAGCAATTGCAGCAACGAGTCGATGTAAGCATTCGGGTTCACGGATAGATCGGGTAGAACGGCCCGGAATCGACAATACTTGGAATAAAGCCCTGGCGCCCCGTAGGCAAAAGAGGCACAAGCAACGCCTCCGACTTTCAGACCGCTCCGAGCCAAGCTGCGGATGACCGGCAAACTCTGGCGACACTCACAATCGAGGACTAACACGTCCAACGGAGCACCGCTCGGACCGCGCCGGCCGTACCGGAGTTCGTGCCAAGCATCTCCACGGTGTCGTGGTTCGCCGGGTGATCGGATCAGTCCGTTAGAGCCGGAATTCACGCCGAAACAATCCCCACGGATTGGGCGGAGATTTGAGAGAAACACGCCCCGCAAATCAGCCGATTGCGATCACTCATTCTAGGGTTTTTAGTGAAAAAATGCAAAACCGTCCTCCTGCGGAAATGCTTCCGTACTGCAAAGGTGATCGGACACGAACCCACCCGCCATCGGTTCGATACTCTTGCGGCCCCGTCCAACAGCAACCCAACCCGTTAGGCCTCACCCTAACGGGCCCGTTCGCGAAGGTGGTCGACTTTGGCCGCTTCGAGGAAGTCCAGGAACTTGACGAGCCCTTCGCCAGTCTTTGTCGAGACCTCGAGTACTGTCATTCCTGGCCGAACGGATTGGATGCTGGTCCAGGCCGTAGCGGCGTCGAATTCGACCGCGGCAGCCAGGTCGATCTTGGTAATAATCGCTGCGTCAGCCGTGTTGAAAATCACTGGATATTTCAGCGGCTTATCCTCGCCCTCGGTGACCGAGATCAGCACGAGACGCAGATCCTCCCCGAGATCATAACTCGAGGGACAGACGAGGTTGCCGACGTTCTCGATGAAAAGATAATCGAGTTTGGGCAGCGACCAGTCGGTGAGGGCGCTTTCGACCATTTTAGCTTCGAGGTGACAGACGGTGCCGGTGATGATCTGCTTCACTGGCACTTGGGAGCGAGCCAGCCGTACGGCGTCGTTGTCGGTGGCAAGGTCGCCGACGAGGGCGGCCACAAGATACCGATCGCGTAGCGCCGAGAGCACTTTCTCCAGGAACGCGGTCTTGCCCGTGCCCGGGCTCGACACCAGGCTGACGACGAACGTGCCGGCCTCGCGGAATCGCTCGCGCAGGGCGCGGGCCGTCACGTCGTTCTGCTTCAGAACGTGCTGGCGGACTTCGACCAATCGCGGGGTGGCTGTCACAGAAACTCCAGGGCGAAGACTTCAAGTTCATTCCCGCTGACGACGTCGGGAGTCGGAGTGCCGCAGTCGGCACAGCACTGATGCTGAACGGAGACGATGGCAACAACTCGACGGCAGGTCGGACAATTTGCCCGGAGCGGCGTCGCTTCGATCCTCAACTCCGAACCCGTCAGCGCCGGCGGGGCGCTTTCGCGCGCCAAATCGTATGCGGAGAGCAGCGCTTCCCTCACCACGCCGGAAAGCGGACCCAACTTCAAGTGGACCGCGGTCACCCGTGCGGCCCCCTGCCGCCCGGCCTCCTCCTCGGCCATTTCCAGAATGCTTACGGCGATGGACAATTCGTGCATCAGCGTTCAGCATACAACCGTTCGATCAGGGACTCAACGAGTGGAATCGCCTCCTCGACGGCCCGCGTCACCGGTTCGCTCATTCCCATCCGCATGTCGTCGGTCGGATCGGTTAGCGGCTCGCAGCCGACGAGCAGTAACTTTACGATCGTCCCGCCCATGTCGCGGGCAGCGTGAAGCACTCTCCACGGGTCGAGTGCGTGGGGATCGACGGCCGCACTATCGCCGTTGCTCAGTTCCGGTTCGATGACGTAGAGGCTTCCCGGTGCCCCCCCGCGCGGCACGGCGTCGATCAGGATAACGGAATCGTACGGTTCGAGCAGCGCGTAGGTCAGGTCGAGTCCGCGGATACCGAAGTCCACGATCCGCACACCGTCGGGCTGGGGCCGGCCTAGCAAACGGCGGGCTACCTCGGTGCCGAAGGCGTCGTCACCGAAGAAGATGTTTCCGATCCCGGCGACGAGGATTCGTGGATTCATCCTGCACCCAGCGACGAAGTCAATCGAGCAGTTCGACTTCCTCGACGCCGAAGAAGAACCGGTGGCCGGGCTGGCGCAGTTGGCCCAGATCGCGGCCGGGGTCGTCGTCGAGCGTGACGGCGAGATAAACTCGCCCCTCGAAATCCTGCTCGAGGGATTCGATGACGCCGGTCTTGCCGTCCATCGCCAGGTCCATGATGTCCGCCCGGCCCAGGGGCCGGAGGCGCACGCGCTGGCCGGGCTTGAGCGTAGTGTCGCCTACGCGGACGACGTCGAGCCCTGCCTTTTCGGCAAACGGGTCAAAGTCGATCACGGCACGCTCCGTTTCAGGCCGCGGAACGTGCCGTGCAGCCCCTGCATGACGGATGGGCTCATTGATTCGGTGCGCTGCAAAAGCGCTCGGACGCGCTCGTCCACCGCGGCAGCGTCCGCCTTTTCCTCGTGGGTTAGCGTCTGAATCCGCAGTGTCAGGATTTCGTCGATCTCCAGGTTGTCGAAGAAATCGCCGGGACTTTCTGACGCGATTGCGGGATAGTCATACAGGATGATCGGCGAGGAGAGCATTGCGGACGTGTCGCCATCGTTGCCGACCAATACGGGCCAAGCGCCGATGTTCTGACAGGCGGCGGCGTGCTCGCGACAATCCTCGGGCGGGTCGATCGACGAAACGAACTCCCCGCCGTGGACGCTCAGAATGCTGTGCGTGGAGACCAGCGCGTGTAGCATGGCTTCGTCGCGGCTCAGGGAATCGGGTTGCGGCAAGGGCGTGCGGTTTTCGATATCCAACCTCAGGCGATAAAGGTCCGTGGCGACCGCCTCCGCGATGACTCTCGCAGTCCCGAGGACGACGTACTGCGTACGAACGAGTGCCGCTGGGATCGTGCCGATCGGGTCTCGCACCGGCTCCGTTGCGCGGCAAGCCGGAAAACCGAAGTCGCAATCGTCGGGCCTCTTCATCAACGAATGCAGTTCCCGTTTGCCGAGCGGTACGCGCCGCTCCTCGGCCTCCTGCCAGGCTTGTAGACGCCGGTCGCCGACGGTGAGCGAGTCCACGAATTCCCGCGGCGGTTCCGCGTCGTCGCCGATTTCGAATTGCGGGCGGTCGAAGACACCCACGCGTCGGTCGATCAGATGCAGGAACCGCACCTCCACATCGATGACGGTTTCGGAATTGCCGCGGACCAGACATTCGGTCCGCATCGTCCAGGCGTCGCTGCCGCTCGTGGCCTCGCTATAGCTCCGCGGCACGAGGCCGCCGAATGTCCAACGTTGCCGGTTCTTCACCGAGGGCCGGTACGGGTAGAGTGTGTACCCCTCGTAAAGCACGGTCTTCGCCACTTCGTCGATGAGCGCGGCGTTCATGGTTACTCCCCTCCCATGGGCAAGAGGTGCTCGACCGTCTGCTCGAAACTCGTGAATTTCCGACGGCTCTTATAGGCGGCGAGACGGTCGTAGGCATCTCGTCGCAGGCAGAGCCACGCGCTGTTGGGATAGTAGTGCTCCATCATCTCCTTCCATACCCGCACCGGCAGGCGATAGACCGCGTCCTTGCTCCAGGGAATTTGTTCCACTTGCAGGTTCGCGTCGTCGGTCTCGTGGAACACCGTGCCGCTGAAGAGTAGCGTCAGCGTAATCTCGCCGTCCTCCACGGCGTGGAAATACTTCGTCGCAGCTACGTTGAAATCGTAGGTGCAGGGGACTGGCAGGTCGACGAGCGCGCTGGAGGCGAACGGGCCGACCGTCACGTTCGCGTGCGTCCAGAGCAAGGACTTCAGCGTCTGACCCCAGCGGTCGCGGGTGTCGAAGAGATCCTCCAGCTTCGCGGCTTCGGCGTCGGAATATTTGCGGCGGGCCGGCTCGATACGGATCTGACAGCGCAACGCGATCGCATGGATCGGCACGATCGCCCCCGGCTGACTCACTTTCAGCTTGAACGCCAGCATCGGCGCCGCGCTGTACGGCACGGCCTCCGACCCCAGAATCTCGTAACTCAGGTCCGGCACGGCGACCCTCCGACGGCACGGGCTTCGAGATCCCGAAAAAACTCCGCGATCACACCCCAGACCTGCGATCCTCCCGATAGCCCCTGCCAGTGGCTGCGGACCAGTCCCACAAGCTTGTAACACTCATCGATCGGAACGCGGTAATAATCCCGGCGCGGACTGACGCGATTGACCAACAATGCCTCCACGTCCGCTTCGAACTCGCCGAGAATCGGATTGTCGTCTACAAGACCCTGCCACGATTCGAGCGACAGTAACGAGTGCATCGCCCCTGCCGGACTGGGGTAGAGCGCGACCACCCGTCCCGCGGCGGTACTGCAATGGAAGAATGCCAAGTTGATCGGCAGGTAGAGTTCATCCCACCGGGCGTCGTCGAGTCGAAAATCCGTCAGTTGAACGATCCTGCGCGACACGCGGCGATACAGACCATTCTGCTGGCTCGAAAAGAGGATTGCGCAGGCCTCGCAGGAGCATAGCATCTTTTGTGAGAGTGGCTCGACCAGATGCGGATGCCCGGCGTCGAGGGCGTTGCTGCAGAGTTCGCACATTTCCTCCGGCTCGCGGCGGCGGGCGAACCGCTTCAGCACGCCGAAGGGCGTCGTCGCGGCGGGCTCCAGTTTCGTAGAGTGAATCATGGGCACACCGGCGTATTCAGTGGGACTGCAGCAGCGGTAAGGTGATCTTGCCCTCGAAAATCTCGAGCGCGTTTTCGAGATCGAACGCGGTCGCATCCGGCGCGGCGAGTTCGACCACCTCTTTCAGAATCGTCTGCATTGCGGCGGCGGCGTCCGCGTCGCAACGGCCGACCAGCCGCAGCCGCACCGACGGGCCGAGGACTTCGATCAGTTCGGCCTGCCCGCCCCGATCCCGCAGCGCGGCGGTGACGCCGGCCATCGCCTTCCGTACGCGGGTTTCCAGATCTTGCGGATGCAGATCGTGCAGCAGGAGCAAGCTGCTCACGAGGTCGTCCTTGACGAGCGCCTCCACCATGAGCGGCTCGGCCCGGCTCAGGATCCGTTCGAGCCCGGTGCCGTGGAGGTCCAGCAGAGCTTGGACCAGTTCCCGGGCGAGCGACCGCATCGCGGGATCGGCGGCGGTCTCGATCCGGTGCAGGATCGCCTCGACGCCGGCCATCCGCTGCTGGAAGGCCTGGAGATCGCGGGAGGCCGGCATTAGCCGGGCTCGAGGTGGGCACCGAACATCGGTGCGTGCCGCGTTTCGAGCGTTCTGCCGTTGCCGAGATACATGTGCACGCCGCAGGGCAGGCAGGGGTCGAAGCTGCGCACGGCCCGCATGATGTCGATACCCTTGAACTTCTCCGGACCGTTCTCCTCGAAAATCGGGGTCTGCTGCACCGCGTCCTCGTAAGGGCCGGGAGTGCCGAAGACGTCGCGGGGGTTGGCGTTCCAAGGCGTCGGCGGGTAGGGGTGGTAGTTGGCGATCTTCCCGTTGCGAATGACCACGTGGTGCGAGAGCACGCCGCGAACCGCCTCGTGGAAGCCGCAGCCAATCGCCTCGTCCGGCACTTTGAACGGCGTCCAGGTCTGAGTCCGACCCGCGTGCAATTCCTTCAGTGCCATCTCGCAGAAATGATAAGCGCAGGCGCAGGCATACACCTGGAAGTAGCTGCGTGCCCGGTCGCGCTCGATGGCGTTGCTCCACTTCGGCACCTTCCACTCGAACTCCGCCTCCGGCTTCATCGCCGTGCGCGGCAGGTACAGCTTCACACTGTTCCCGGTCGCCTTCACGTAGCCGATATCCACCTGACCGGCCAGTGCCGTCGCCCAGAGCCGTGCGATCGGGCCGCCGCCGGTGTCGAGCGCCAGGTGGGCTTTCTCCGCGTCGTGATACCACCGCGGCGACATCACCCAGGTATACTTGTCGCTGAAGTCGCGCTTCTGCGGCCGAGGCGTCGTCGTCTGGTTCCACGGATGGCGGATGTCCACGGGGTTGCCGAGCGGATCCTGCTTGACGAACTTCTCCGTCTGATCCCAGTCGTCGTAGTAGGACGAGCCGAGCAGAATGCGGATATTGAGGTTGATGTCCACGAGGTTCGTGGTGACGAGTTTGCCGTCCACCACTACGCCGGGGGTGACGAACATCTTGTTCCCCCAGGCGTTCATGTTCTTGTAGGTGTAGTCGCAGTGGGCGGGGTCGTTGAAAGAGCCCCAGCAGCCCAGCAGAATGCGGCGCTGACCGACCTTCTCGTAGCCGGGCAGGGCTTCGTACATGAAATCGAAGAGGTCGTCGTGCAGCGGCAGGCACTTCTTCATGAATTCGGCGTAGCGGGCCAGACGCACCATGTAATCGGTGAAGAGTTGCACGGTGGGCACGGTGCCGACGCCGCCGGGGTAGAGCGTGCTGGGGTGAACGTGCCGGCCTTCCATCAGGCAGAACATCTCACGGGTGTAACGGCTGACGTGTAACGTCTCACGGTAAAACTCGCCGGTGAAGGGGTTCAGGGCGGTCATGATGTCGGCGATGGTTCTGTAGCCGTGATCGTTAGCGTGCGGGGCGGCGGTCCGCTGGGCCAGGTCCCACACTTTCGGGTTGGTCTCCTTGATCATTTGCTCGCAGAAGTCGACGCCGACGAGGTTGTCCTGGAAAATGTTATGATCGAACATGTACTCGGCGGCCTCGCCGAGGTTGACGATCCATTCGGCGATGGCGGGGGGCCGCACGCCGAAGGCCATGTTCTGGGCATAGGTGGCGCAGGTGGCGTGGTTGTCGCCGCAGATGCCGCAGATGCGGCTGGTGATGAAGTGCGCGTCCCGCGGATCCTTGCCCTTCATGAAGATGCTGTAGCCGCGAAAGATCGACGACGTGCTGTGGCATTCGGCCACCGTTTTGTTGTCGAAATCGATCTTGGTGAAGATGCCGAGGCTGCCGACGATGCGGGTGATGGGATCCCAGGACATCTCGACGAGTTTGCGGCTCTCGGTGCTTTTCACCGGGGCGACCTTCGGCTTGTTCGCGGGGACGGGCGGGGCCGCGGTGGCAGTGGCCATGAATGAACTCCCTTAAGTGGCGGAGTAAGTGGTGGGTTGGTAGCCGGTGGTAATTTCGGGGCGGCTGTGCCGCCACGTCGGTTCGCGGTTGGCGGAGCGTTGGGTGATGTGCCTCAGGAAGCGAATGAGCGGCCCGTACAGTTTGATCGCCGTCGAGGAGGCGTACGAACCGGGGGGTGGGTCCATGAAGGGCATGAACTTGTCGGGGAATTTTGGCATGGTGCAGCCGATGCAGATCCCGCCGACGTTAGGACAGCCGCCGATGCCCGCCATCCAGCCGCGCTTGGGCACGTTGCAGTTCACCACCGGTCCCCAGCAACCCATCTTCACCAGGCATTTCGGGGACCCATACTCGCTGGCGAATTGAGCCTCCTCGTAATAGCCGCCGCGGTCGCATCCTTCGTGCACGGTGTTGCCGAAGAGCCACGTGGGCCGACCGCAATCGTCCAGCGGGATCATCGGGGCGAGGCCGGCCACCTGGTAGAGCAGATAGAGCAGCGTTTCCATAAAGTTGTCCGGCTGCACGGGGCAGCCCGGTACGTTGACGATCGGCACGCCGGCCTTGGTTTTCCAGCCCTTGCCGAGGTAGTCTTCCAGGCCCATCGCCCCCGTCGGGTTGCCCTCCATCGCATGGATGCCGCCGTAAGTGGCGCAGGTGCCGCAGCCAACCACGGCCAACGCCTTCGGCGACAATCGGTCGATCCACTCGTTGGTGGTAATCGGCTGGCCCGTTGCCTTATCCGTGCCAAGCGCGGCCCAGTATCCTTCCTTCTTGATTTTCTCGTTCGGGATCGAACCCTCGACCACGAGCACGAACGGGTCGAGCTTACCTTCCCAGGCGTCGTACCAGAACTTCAGGAACTCGTCGCCGTTTTCGTAGGCAAGGACGGGGTTGTGGAGATGAACTTTGGGCAGGCCGGGCACGGCCCCGAGAATGACGTCCTCGATACTGGGTTGCGTGGCCGCGGTAATCGATACGGAGTCGCCGTCGCAGCCAAGTCCGGCGGTGATCCAAACGATGTGTACTTCCTTCACCGCCGGCGGTTTCTGAGTCTTGCGGCCGTAAGGGACTGTCGCTTCGACCATGACACGGCTCCTTTCAAGAGTAACTGATCCTCAAGCCACGCCTTCGGGCCTGGCATGGCTGTACTTAATCAGTGCGACGAAGACCGAACCGCCGACGATGTTGCCGAGCGTCGCGCTGAGTAGGAAGCGGCCGACGTCGGCCATTCCGATCGACTGTTTCGCGAGTGCGCCTGCCAGGACTTCGACTGATCCGAGCACCACGTGGGGCAGGTAGGCGAAGCCGATGCAGAACGTTATCAACCAGACCAGCACCAATTGGCTGATCGTGTCACGCCCAGCGGCCACGAGCCACGAGAGCAGGCCCATTAGCCACCCGGCGAGGACGGCCCCCAGAAAGATGGTCATCCCCGTATGGTCGGTCAGGCGGTGGGCGATCGTGCCGAACGCGTGCGGTTCGATGACTCCGAGGTTCGGCCCGATCCAGGTTACGAGTGTCGCGCACACGGCACCACCGATCAAGTTCGCCACATAGACTATCACCCACAACCGCAGCAGCGATCCGATCGTCGCCCGACCACGGAGTACGGGCAGTACCGCCAGCGTGGTCTGCTCCGTGAAAAGTTCCGACCGGCCGATGACGACAAAGATGAACCCCACGGCGTACATGTTGGCGATCAGAATTTCCTCGGCCAGTTTCGGCAAGGCCCCTTCCGCCCGCGTGAGCATGATTGCCATCAGAAATAGACTAAATCCGATATCGAGCCCCGCGGACAACCCGGGGACGAACAGCCCGACGGTCGACCTCTCAAGAGCCGCAACCCCTTCGTGGACCTCCTGACGCAGAATCTGGCTTGGGGCCTTCTTCGCCTCCTGCTGATCGACCTGTGCGGGTTGTAAATCCGACCTTCCTGCCTCGCGATCGATCGTGGCAGATTCGGCCATTAACAAATCCTCGGTAATTGCTCGCCGGCGAGCTGCGTAACGATACGCTCACCGCCAACCAAGGATCGCAGGATGACCATGCCGGGGTGCTCGGAAACCACTTCGCCGATGATCGCGGCATTCCGGCCTAGCGGATGATTCCTCATAGCCCGCAAAATTTGTGCCGCCGCATCGGCCGGGACGACGGCGATCAATTTACCCTCATTTGCCACGTAAAGTGGATCGAGGCCGAGCATCTCGCAGGCACCGCGCACTTCGTCGCGCACGGGTATGCTGGCTTCGGTCAATTTGACGCCGGTGTTCGAAGCCGCCGCCAATTCGTGAAGCGTGCCCGAGACGCCGCCGCGGGTCGGATCGCGCATGCATCGGATACCGGGACAGACATCGAGCATAACCCGCACCAAATCCGTCAACGGGGCGCAATCGCTTTCGAGAACGGTTTCGAATTCGATCCCTTCGCGGACGGACATGACGGCAATGCCGTGATCGCCAATGGTGCCGGAGACGAGGATGCGGTCACCGGGAGTGGCATTGTGGATGGACAGGTTCCGCCCCGGTGGTACGGATCCAACGCCGGTGGTCGTGATGAAGACTTGATCGCCTTTGCCGCGATCGACGACTTTGGTGTCTCCTGTGACGAGCCGCACACCGGCCTCATCGCAAGCCGCTCGCATCGATTGCGCGACGCGTTGAAGGTCCTTCAGGGGAAGGCCTTCTTCAAGGATAAACGCGGCGGCGAGGTAAAGCGGCTTCGCCCCGCCGACGGCGAGATCGTTGACCGTGCCATAAACCGCCAACTTGCCGATGTCTCCGCCGGGGAAAAATAGCGGCCTCACCACGAAGGAATCGGTTGTGAAGGCGATACGATTGCCCGGTAGCGCCAGCGTGGCCTGGTCTTCGAGAGCGGTAAGCGTTTCGTCCCGGAAGGCCGGCAGGAAAAGGCGCTGGATGATTTCGGACGTAAGTTGGCCGCCGCTGCCGTGCCCGAGCAGGATTTGGTCGTACCTTGACATCGGCACCGGGCAGGAGCCGAATCCCTCACTCAGAATCGGAGTTGCCGGTACGGTCATGTCGGGCCAATCCTCCCCCCTATGGACAAAACAAGCAACAACTTTCGATTCTTTTTCTACCCGTCGGTAGCGGAGAGTGCGGGCGTCTGGCGACGAATCACCTCCAGGTGGCGGCCGTAGGCGAAGTACGCCGCGCAGGCACCTTCCGACGAAACCATCGTCGCACCGAGCGGGTTCTGTGGCGTACAGTCCTGGCCGAACGCGGGGCAATCGTGCGGTTTCTTCAGTCCTCTCAAAACTTCGCCGCTGATGCACCGCGGCGATTCCTCGGTCTCGATGCGATCGACGTCGAATCGCCGCTCGGCATCGTACTCGCGATAGTCGTCCCGCAGCCGGTAGCCGCTTAGTGGAATCGAGCCAATGCCGCGCCACTTGCGGTCGCAGACTTCGAACACGTCCCCAATAAGATCCAGGGACTGGCGGTTGCCCTTCGGCGGCACGGCCCGACTATACTGGTTCTCCACCTCATACCGTCCGTCTTCGAGTTGGGTCACCGTCCGCAGCACACCTTCGAGCAGGTCGAGCGGCTCGAAGCCGGTAATGACGATCGGCACCCGGTACCGCTCGGCGATCGGCCCATACTCGCCGCAACCCATCACGGTGCAGACGTGTCCCGGCCCCAGAAAACCCTGCACCCGATTGCGCGGGGACTCGAGGATCGCCGTCATCGCCGGTGGCACTAGGACGTGCGATACCAGCACGCTGAAATTGGTCAGCTTCCGCTTCTTCGCCATCCACACCGCCATGGCATTCGGCGGGGCGGTCGTCTCGAACCCGATGGCGAAGAAGACGACCTGACGGTTCGGATTCGCCGCCGCCAACTGCACGGCGTCGAGCGGCGAATAGACCACCCGCACATCGCTTCCCCGCGATTTCAACTGCAAAAGGTCGCCGTGCGAGCCCGGCACCCGCAGCATGTCGCCGAAGGAGCAGAAAGTCACGTCCGGCCGCGCGGCGATGGCGTGGGCACGGTCGATCATTTCCAGCGAGGTGACGCAGACGGGGCAGCCGGGGCCGTGAACCAGTTCCACACAGTCCGGAAGCACGCGGTCGATGCCATACTTGACGATGGTATGGGTCTGACCACCGCAAACCTCCATGATCGTCCACGGCCGGGTGACGGTGCGGGCGATGACGTTTGCCAACTTGCGCGCTGCCGCGCTGTCGCGGTATTCGTCCAGGAATTTCATGGTGGAACCTCCTCCAGTTCCTGCAATTGGTCCATCTCGTTCAGGAACTCGAACACCCGTCGGGCCTCGGCTTCGTCGATGCGGTTCAGGGCGAATCCGACGTGGACAAGCACGTATTCGCCTATGGCAACGTCCGGCACGTGCTCGAGGCAGACCCGCTTGAAAACGCCGCCGAATGCGACCTTGCCCATTAACACGTCGTGCTCGCGATAGGTCTCGACCACTTTGCCGGGAATGCCGAGGCACATGACGGGCTCCGTATTAAATGATTTCCCGTTTCGAGAGCTTCGTGAACCACAGTCGATTGCTGTCAGGGCGCACCACAGACCGCCGGTACAGTCCCCGACGGACCGCGTCAGAAAGTAGCTCATGGCGTCGCGGGCGGTCTTCATGAAGCCCGAAAAATGAAGCGACGGTTCGAAGCGGTTTTCCCAATCGTTCGGTAAACCGAGCCTCTTGCCGCATTAAGCCTTGCTTTTCTGATAAATTCGTGAGCCGTAAAGTGAGTACGAATCGCCGCATGACAGTCCCTTATTGACCCAGCACCGCGGCAGCGATGGCCAATTGGCCCAGGCAGAGTCCGCCGTCACCGGGCGGCACGAGGCTGTGGCGGTAGGCACGAAATCCGTCTTGCGTCAATCGCTCCTCAGTCTCCGCCGTCAGCAGGATATTCAGGAACACACCGCCGCTGAGCAAGACCGCGTCGATCCCCGTTTCCTCATGGAGTCGCCGACAAACCGCGACAATAATCTCGACGAGCGTCGTATGAAATCGCCGTCCGATCACCGCGGCGTCGACGCCATTCTTCACGTCCGTTACCACCGCCAGGATCAGCGGCCGCGTGTCGACAACCTGCGGGCCTTCTGGCACTGTAGGCTGTTCGATCGCGAAAGGATAGTGGCCTTCCTCGGCAATTCCGGTAGCGAGCCGCTCGAGTTCGATAGCGGCTTGTCCTTCGTAATTCACCGTATCGCGGACGCCCGCGAGGACGGCGACGACGTCGAAAAGACGGCCCGCGCTGGACGTAAGCGGCGAATTGATTCCGCGGTCGAGCATGGTCCGCACTGTCCGACGCGAGGCTTCTAAAATGCGGTCGAGAAACACATCGCTTTCGCCGGCATCACGCAAATACGACAACGCAATTCGCCAGGGTTCTCGCACGGCCCGGTCGCCACCGGGCAGGCCGACGCAGCGGAAGGAGGCGGCACGGCGATACGTGCGATAGTCGCCGACGAGGAATTCCCCGCCCCAGATGGTGTTGTCGGGCCCATAGCCGGTACCGTCAAAAGTCACGCCGATGACCGGTTCGTTTAAGCCGTTGTCTGTCATGCAACTCGCCAGGTGAGCGTGATGGTGTTGCACCGCAAACGTCGGCACTCCCCGTCGAAGGGCGTAATGCGTCGTCGCGTAATCCGGATGTAGATCGTGCACGATCAACTCCGGCACGATGTCGAAGAGGTCCTTATACAACGTCACGTCTTTTTCGAACGCGCGGTAAGCCTCGTAATGATCGAGGTCGCCCAGGTGGTGGCTGAGAAATGCCTGGCGGCCGCGGCCCAGGGCGAACGCGCCCTTGAGTTGACCGCCGACGGCGAGTATTGGTCTTGGACACGGCAGCGGCAGGCGGATCGGTTCCGGGGCGTAGCCGCGCGAACGCCGCAACGGCAATTCGCGGCCCGTCACAATCCGCGCCACCGAATCGTCGCACCGCACATGAATGGGCCGGTCGTGCTTCAAAAACAAATCGGTAGTGCCGCGTAGTCGCCGCACCGCGTCCTCATCCTCGTAGGCAATCGGCTCGTCCGAGCGGTTGCCGCTCGTCATTACCAGCGGGCCGTCGCCATATTCTTCGAACAGAAGATGATGGAGTGGAGTGTACGGCAGCATGACCCCCAGGTGCGGATTTCCCGGCGCGACCGCCTCCGCGACCACTGCCTCGCTTTTTCGCTTCAGAAGCACGATGGGCCGCCGCATCGAATGCAGCAGTTCGCGCTCTTCGGGATTAACATCGCAAAGGGCCCCGATCGCTGCGAGGTCTTTCACCATTATGGCGAATGGCTTTTCGTCGCGATGCTTACGGCGGCGCAGTTCGCTCACGGCGCCAGCGCTGCGGGCATCGCAAACTAGGTGATAACCGCCGAGGCCTTTCAGCGCTCCGACTCGGCCGGCTTGGATTGCCGCCACAAATGTGGACAGTGGATCGCCGGTCATCCGTGTGCCGTTGCCATTCAGGAGTTGCAGGCGGGGGCCACACTGCGGGCAGCATGTCGGCTGGGCGTGGAAGCGACGATCGGCTGGGTCCTCATATTCGGCCAGGCAAAGATTACACATTGCAAACCCGGCCATCGTCGTCAACGACCGATCGTAAGGCGCCCCACGGACAATGGTCAGCCGCGGCCCACAATTGGTGCAATTGATAAAGGGAAAGCGGTAACGACGGTCGTTGCGATCGAACAATTCGCGTAGGCAATCGTGGCAGGTCGCCGTATCGGGCGATATGAAGACGCCGGCCGCGCCACCGGCTACGCTGGCCGCGATGCGGAAATCAACATCACCGCGGGGCGGCCGGCATTCCCACGAGATGCTATCGATTCGAGCCAGAAGTGGCGCGCGACGCGACAGGTCTCGGCAGAACTCATCCAGCGCGGTCGCATCGCCTTCGGCTTCGATAACCACGCCGCCGGACAGGTTCAATACAAATCCATTCAAGTGGTGCTCTGCGGCAATGCCATAGACGAACGGCCGGAAACCGACGCCCTGCACCAAGCCGCGGATGTCGAAAGCACGGCGTTCCATAATAATACCCTGACAGGTTGCCGGTCGGCGAACCCCGCGAGGAAAGGAATCGCCATCGGGTCGTCCTCCGTGACGATCGCACCTAATTCGTTAACGTAAACACCGCAAGACGTTCGTAGTGCGGGAACCGTGCGATCCATGCACCATCAACAGAGTACAATGTTGTGCTACTCCACTTCCAGCTGAGATAGCAAAAAAAAGCGCACCCGGATCGATCGGTTTAATAAAATGATGATCGAACCCCGCCTCGCGTGTTTTTCGTCGATCATCTTCTTGTCCATAGCCCGTTAATGCGACGAGCATCGCGGCCGAGGTCTCGGGTTGATTCCGGAAATGCCGCGCAACATCATAGCCACTCATTCCGGGCAATCCAATATCGAGCAAGATTACTCGTGGACGGAAATTCGCAGCCGTTTCAAATGCCGAAATTGCACCATATGCAGTGATTACTTCGTGGCCCGATAAGGAGAGAAGTTCCGCCAAGCTGTTTGCCGAGTCAACATTGTCGTCCACGACAAGTATTCGGTGCGTGGCAGAGATCTGGCGGGCATTGGATTGATCGGCGGTAAGTGAGGTCGTCTTCGAATCCGGCACGAGAACGCTGGGAAGGCGAACAACGAACTCACTCCCCCGGCCAAGTCCCGCACTGCTTACGGACACACTCCCACCCAGCATCTGGACCAGACTTCGAATTAAAGTCAACCCGGCACCGAGACCACTTTGTGAACGGTCCAAGGTTCGGTCGACTTGTGTGAACAGGTCAAAACACGTGGCAGCATCTCAGCGGCAATACCAATTCCGTCATCCCGAACGGCGAGTTCGACCTCATTGCCGGTGAGTCCCACGGTTAGCCAGATGTTCCCCCCGGCCTCGGCGATGACCGCCGGCCCCTCATCGGCCGCCCTGGAAGAAACAGTCTTCTTCGAGCCCTTTGACTCCAAAAACTTCAGCAGCTTCCCGGCATATTCGTCCTGGTAGTCGGTAATATCAAACTCCTCCACCGTGGCGGTTTCGATCAACGTTTTTGCAAGTTTGACTTCTTCTCCCGGGACGCTCACGTCGCCGACCTCGTCTGCAAACGTCGACGGGTTTTTGAGTTGCGATTCGTAATTCAATATGGCGACGGCGAGAAGTTTGTCGACGGGCCGGATCAGAACCACTTGTTCGCGGCCGGACAAGACCATACGAGCCACTGCTTGTCGCTCTGCATCGGCCATGACCTGCCGCAACACCGCAAACGGCTTCTTTCCTGCCTTCCTGTCGGGCGTGAGATAATAGGTGCGGTCCGTGAAGTAGACGGGATCGATCGCGTCCGGTCGGACGAATACGTCAATGTTAATGGCTTTATCCGCCTCGGGCTGAAGCTTGGCCAATTCTTTCTTGTCGATCACCGAATATTGACCCTTGGCCACCTCGTAACCGGAAACGATTTGCTCGTTCGTCAGCACCCCATGGATCGGACAGACTTTTTGGTAGCGGATGCGGCTGTGGCACTTGTGACACAACTGGTGAAATCCGATCCGACCGCCGCCACTAACGACGGCGGAATAGGCTTTCACCGGAACGGAAATCAGGCTCAGTCGGAGGTAGCCTACCCAACTGGTGCGCAGTGCCATGGCGGATGTCCTCAATTACCTTCGGGACAGTGCCGCCGTGCACAAATTGTTTCATCCGGGAAGGGATTGACTTGCAAACCGTGCGCCGGATTTCTCAATCGTCGGCCCGGTGAGAACTTGTCCTTGATGACCGCTTAGCCGCGCCCGAATGGCGTAGGTCAGCCAGGCGAAGACGTTGCGGCCTTGTCGATGGCGGTTTCAACGTGCCGCAACGCCCGCTCCGTCTTCGGGTGCAGTGCTGACGGCGGCGTAAAAGTGGGTATTTCGTAGCCGCATTGGCGCGTTGAATCGGCGGCTCACTCTTGGTCCCGTCCCGTCGATGCCCTTGCACCCGTTCACCTATTCGACGGCGACTAAATGCGGCCGGCGGGCAGCAGGCTCAACATGTAGACGCTACCACGCTGGTGACCAGACGGGTGACGGTCTCGGGAGTGGTGCTCATCGGCAACCGCACCACTATCCCGGAGCGGAGCAAGACCTCTGCCATAGGATTGGCCACGACGCGAAGGGGAACGAATGGGGAGGGCAAGAGCGCTTTTGGCTTGCTTTGCTCTCGCGGCAGCGCGCTCAAAATTCGCCGCCAGCGGTCGAAGATAGACCGGGTCAGTTTATTCTCGCGGCAGAAGGCGTTATTTTTTGGCCGGACTAC